>VEPF01000171.1:8475-14874 GCA_012027055.1 Gemmatimonadota bacterium
TTGGCCTCGAGCAGACCGCTCGGCGTACCCGGGATCGGCGCCGCGCCGGACACCGGCACGCCGCCGGAGACCGCGATGCGGTCCGGCCGATCCGTATACTGGACGTCGCGGCGGAAGTACGCGATGCTCAGGTCCAGGCCTTCCATCGGGCTCAGCTCGATGTCCACGCCCGTGCGGGTGTTCTCGAACGGGGCCTCGTCCATCTGGAAGCCGTATATCGTCTCACCCTTCGCGGTCCGCTTGCCCAGGTCGTACGTCCCGCGCACGCCCAGCCAGTCGTTGAGGTGATAGAGCGCGGTCACGGCGTAGCCGGTCTCCGTGCCCGACTCGGCCTCGCGGCTGGTCCGCTCCAGCTTGGCGCTCCGGAGCTGGCCTTCAACCGTCAGGTCGCCGTAGTCGTACGTGGCCGACGCCGAGAAGCGCGAGCTCTTGGTGTCGTAGATGTTCGCGGTGGCGTGACCGAACGGATCCGCGGTACTGGCAGTGGTGGGGTTCCAGATCCCGCCGCCCTGCGACGCGTCACCGGTGATGATCCACTTGTCCGACTTGTCCTTCAGGTCGTACACCCGGTACTGCGCGCGGATGCCCAGCCCGGGGATCGGCCTGGTCGAGAACGCGATGTTGTACAGCGTCGTGTTGACCTTGCCGCCGTACGACGGCTGGGCCAGCGTGGACAGCTGGTACGCGTACTGGTTGGTCGGCGTCTTGATCGCCTGGTCCGCCGTGTACGGATAGAACGGTGCGTCCTGCGTCCGGCGGCCGAGCACCACGTTGGCGCTGATCCGGGTCTGGTACTTGAACTTGAGCTGGAAACCCGCGGTGCCGGTGGTGGCCTGGTTGTCCGGCGCCATGATGAACCGGTCCTGACCCGGACCGCCATACGTGACCCCGCCCACGGCCGCCTGCGGCGCATCCACGGCCTGCACCAGGTTGTCGACCATCATGGTCTCGGCCCGGTTGTCGTAGATGTTCCGGTTGAGCCCGGCGTATACGCTGCCCAGCTTGAACCTGTAGGCGGCCTTCACGCCGAAGTCGTGCGTCACCTCGTCCATCGGCGATGCCACCTGGTAGGCCGGGCTCAGCGCGCCGCGGATGGTCCCGCCGCTGATGCCGCGGTAACCGTCCTTGAGCTCCTGCCGGTAGGACAGCGTCAGGTCGAACGGGAGGCGTTCGCCCAGGTCCATCTCGATGCTGCCGGTCTTGCGCATGCCCGACACGTCCACGCGGTCCGCCGCCGCGACGGTGGGCGCGAACAGGGCGTTGTAGAAGTCGTAGGTCCGACCCGAGGTCGGCACCTTGGTGTCGATCGCGGTCTGGATCGCCTGCCGCGCCGTGGTGCTGGCCTTCCACACGCCCGGCTCAGCCTGGGCGAACAGCGACTTCGCGTCATTGCCCATGTTGTGGGGGATCTGGTTGTAGTCGAACTTGATCCCCACCCCGAGAGCGTCCGCCGTGCCCAGGAAGCGCTGGTCGGCCTGCTGCACGTTGTAGCCGTTCAGGTTGAAGCTGTAGTCCTTCGTGTTCAGGAACAGGTTGGCGAACGGCACCGACACACCCACCGGCATCACCCGGTACTCCGTGAACTTCGCCGAGCTGATGTCGCTGGTCGTCAGCGTGCCGATCGTGATCTGCCCGCCGGTACTGGCCGGCGCGTTCTGCGCCTGCACGGTGGCCGCCGCCACGAGGAGTCCCATGGCGACGAACGCTAGCATCCTCATTGCTCGTTTCATGGGTTACCTCAGGAAGTAGGCGCCCGAAGGCGAGTTGGAGCCGTGAATGCTGAAGTGGCAGTTGGCGCAGGACCGGCCCACGAAGCGCGAGTTCACCGTGGGATAGCCCGACGGTGCGCCCGTCGGTGCCACCGGTACGCCCTTCTCGGTCGAGAAGTTGTCGCCCGACCCGAAGTGGCCCGAGCCCGTCAGGTGGCAGTTCCAGCACACCGTGGGCTGCTTCTGCACCAGCATGCGGGCGTGGTTGGAGCCGTGCGCATCGTGGCACGAGATGCAGTCCTCCCGGACCGGCGCGTGCTCGAAGACGAACGGGCCGCGCTTCTCGGTGTGGCACTGGTAGCAGAGATCATTCACGGTTTCGGCGTTGAGCATCTTCGGGCTGTTGCCCTCGTGCGGATTGTGGCAGCTCGAGCACTCCATCTTGCCCTCGCGCACCGGATGGTGCGACGTCCGCATCGACTTGGCACGCTCCGCCTTGTGGCACGAGATGCAGGCGTCCGTGCCGCGCACCGTCTTCAGCTGCGCCGCCGCCGAAACCGGGTGGTGCACGCTGTGGCAGGACGTGCACGCTACGTTGCGCCGCGCGTGCATGCTGGTCTCGTAACTGGCCTGCTTACCCTTCTCGTGGCACGAGAGGCAGGTCTCGTTCAGCTCGTTCGCCTTCAGGTTCTTCACCGAGGGCACTGGCCCCTTGCGACCGGCCGTCTGCGCCTGCGCGTGTTCTGCCACGTTGCTGTGGCACTTCGCACAGCTCTGGTCCGCCTGGCCGTGCGCCGACGACCGGTACGCGGGCGTGAGCACCTTGTCGTGGCAGTCCTCGCAATCCGATACGCGCCACGTGGCCGTTTGCTGCGTGACCTGGCCGCTCGCCCCGGCGGGCACGAGCGCCAGCACGCTGAGCGCGCCGCTCAGCAGCCCTGCATACAGCCACATGGGAATCCCTCCAGCTCGGAGTCTGGGTCCCGTCATGCCACCCTCCTCGGTGCATGCCTCGGTTGTGTTGCACTAACGCCAGTCGGCCTTGCGCTCGACCGCTGAACAATGGGCGGGGCAAGAATTCGGGCATCCTTGCGGCGGGCGGCCTGCGCGGCTGTCAGGGATCACCCGCGAAATTTTGTAGGCACCCGCCCGGATCCTGTAGGGCATCGCCCCACAACGGGACTCCCCGGACGGCACGCGGCCCCCGGCTCCACAACCGGGAGACGGGGGCCGCAGACGTCGCCTGGGACGGGGCTCAATCAGCCTTGAGGAGCCCGGTGTTGAGCGCGAAACGGACCAGCTCGGAGCGGTGGTGCAGGCCCAGCTTCTCCATGATCCGGGAGCGGTAGGTGTCCACGGTCTTGGGGGAGATGAAGAGCTTCTCCCCGATCTCGCTGGACGAATAGCCCTCGGCGGTCATGGCGAGCACGTCGCGCTCCCGCTCGGTGAGCTTCTCGAGGGGATCCGGCTGGTCATCCTCGCCGCGCTCGCGGAAGCCCTGGAGCAGCAGCTTGGCGGCGTTGGGGTAGAGGAAGACCTCGTCGCGGGCGACCGTGCGGATGGCGTTGGTGAGGTCCTCGTCCGCGCTGGTCTTCTTCACGTAGCCGCTGCCGCCCGCCTCGAGCACGGGGAGCAGGTACTCCTCCTCGCTGTGCATGGTGAGCACCAGCACGCGCGCCTGGCCCGATTCCGCGATGTGCCGGGTGGCCTCGAGACCGCCCATGCCCGGCATCGAGAGGTCCATCACCACCACGTCCGGCTTCAAGCCCTTCGCCCTCTCGATCGCTTCCTCGCCCGTGCCCGCTTCGCCGACCACGCGCATGTCCTTCTCGGCATCGAGCAGCGCCTTCAACCCGGCGCGCAGCACGAGGTGATCGTCCACCAGCAGGATCCGGATGATCTCAGGAGGCATATCTGGCACTCTCGTATATGGGAACCAGCACGTGTACCCGGGTGCCCGTGCCCGGTTCGCTGTCGATCGCGACGGTGCCGCCCACGTAACCGGCCCGCTCCTGCATCCCGAACAACCCGAGGCCGCCGTTGCTGCTCATGGCCGCGGCCACGTCGAAGCCGCGCCCGTTGTCCTCCACGTCCGCATGCACGTGGTTGCCGGCGACGCCCAGCTGGAGACGGAACGTGTCGGCGCCGGAATGGCGGGCGATGTTGGACAGCGCTTCCTGGATCACGCGGTAGAGTGCCAGCTCGGCATCCGGCGGCAGCCGGTGACCGATGTCCTCCAGCCGCAGGTCCATCGCCATACCGGTGGCGTCGGCAATGTTCCGGGCGTGGGACTCAATAGCGGGACCCAGCCCCAGCATGTCAAGCGCGGGCGGACGCAGCCCGCGGGCGATCCGGCGAAGCTCCTCCATCGCTTCACCCATCTCCGAGCTCACCTGCTCCAGCAGCTTGGCCCGCTCGCGCTCATCCTGCACCGCGCGCGCGACCCGCAGCCGGATGCGCAAGGCCGCCAGGCTCTGCGCGATGCCGTCGTGCAGCTCCCGCGCGATGCGCTTTCGCTCCTCCTCGGTGGCCGCCAGCGCCCGCGCCGTGATCTCGCGCAGCCGCTGCCGGTACACCGTCCCGGTCTCCAGCATCGAGTTGAACGTCTGCCTCAACCGCTCCAGGTCCCGGTCCGCCACCGGCGACGCCGGCACCCGCGCGCTCCCGTCCCCCTCGCTCACCCGCTCGGCCGTGGCCTCGAGCGCGTGCAGTGGCCCCAGCGCCAGCCGCAGCAGCACGGCGTTCACGAGCGCGCTCAGCAACACTCCCGCCACCAGCACCGGCACCAGTCCGCCCATGCCGGAGCTGTAATGGCACACCAGCACCACCACCGCGACGATGACCGCGTTCGCGAGCAGGATCTTCCAGAAGAGCGGGACGCGCAGGAACGCGGTCCAGAGCCGTGCCATTCCGTCCGGGGTGTCGGGGGTTCAATGCCGGCGAGCCGCACGTTCTACCGGACCGCGCGGCTCGCCACCAGGCTGCCTGAAAGGCTACCTGACGGTAGTGATTGCCCGGCGAGCCATCTGTCAGGGAGGCCCGGAGCGGGTGTAGGGCCTTCTCCGACAGGCGCAGGGGGCCGGAATGGCGAGCGGGCCGTTCAGACCAGGCTGTGCAGGAGCGCGGCCATGCTGACGTCGTTGGGGTCGGCGGCGGGGTCGTCGTCGGCGATGTCCGGATTGGCCTGGGCGGTCTCGAGGATCAGCGGGATGTCGCGGCTGCGGGGGTCGGCCAGCAGCCAGCGGAATGGCTCGACGCCGATCTGTCCAGCCCCGAGGAGCATGTGGCGGTCGCGGTTGGAGCCGAGCGCGCCCTCGCTGTCGTTCAGGTGGAAGAACGCTGGCGGCTCGCCGATGGCGGTCTCGAACTCGTCGAGGATTTCCCGGAGCCGGGCGGGCGAAGCATGGATGTCGTACCCGGAGGCGAAGAGGTGGCAGGTATCGAGGCCGTAACCGGCGCGGGCGCGCAGCTCGGGGGGTACCTGCGCGAGGATGTCGCCGACCTCGGCGGCGGTGCGGCCCAGGGTACGTCCGGCGCCGGCGGTGTTCTCGACCAGGAGGCGAGTGCCGCCCGGGGTGGCGCGGAGCGCCTTGGTGAGGGCGCGGCCGACGCGCTGGGCGGCCGCGTGCGGGTCGCCGTCGCTGGCGGAGCCGGGGTGGAAGCACACGCCGCCGATGCCGAGCGTGCTGGAGCGCTCCATTTCCCGGGCCAGTCCGGCCGCGGCGCGGTCCCACTTGTCCGGTTCGGCGGTGGCCACGCTGAGGACGTAGGCGGCGTGTACGATGACGTGCTCGGGCCTGATCCCGGTCTCGGCGAGCGCGGCGTGGAAGCGTTGCACGCGGGCGGGGCTGATGGTGGCCTTGTCGCCGTAGAAGCGGGGGATGGCAGTGAAGAGCTGGAGGGTACGCAGGCCGGCATTGGCGGCGCGGCGCACCGCCATGTGGATGCCTCCGTTGTCGACCGCGTGCGTGCCGAAGATGTGGGGCATCTACCAGCCCAGCCTGGGTCCCTGGATGGCGGCCCGCCGGGCCACGCTGCGGCGCTCCTCGGGCTCGATGCGGAGCGGCGGCTCGAGGCCGTTGCGCTCGGCGAGCACGCGCCCGATCACCTCGTCGGCGGTCTTCTGGTCGCCCAGCGACATGAGCACTTCCGCGAGGTAGAGCCGGAGGTCCACGCTCTCGGCGACGTTGACCATGCGCCGCACCTGCAGCAGCGCTACCACCTCGGCGCCCGCGCGCTCGGCCGCCGCGAGGTACTCCTCGGCCTCGGCGCGCGCGTCCGTCTCCAGCCCGTTGGCGAGGGCCAGCCAGGTGAGGGTGCAACGGGCCCGCACCACATCGGGCGCGGCGCGCAGCACCTTCCGGCAGACCCCGCCGGCCGCGTCGAAGCGGTCGGCGGCCAGGTGGGCATCGATGGTCCGGCCGTAGTACTCGAGAGCGTCCCGGGTCCGCCCCGCTTCCAGGCACAGGTCGCCGGCCTGGTTGAGGTAGGTGGCCGCGGCTCCCACCGAGGTCGCGCGCTCGGCGCGCCACTCCAGCGCCTCGAGCTGATCCACCAGTTTGGGATCGGGCTTGCTGCTGCGTGAGAAGAGCATGGCATCACCCACTGCACTGGACCCGCGTCGGCGCTGCCGCCAGCGCCGCGGGGAGACGGGGGTAAGATGCGATGGCTGGGGGGCGCGGGGCCAGTC
>VEPF01000072.1:0-2332 GCA_012027055.1 Gemmatimonadota bacterium
CCTGCTCGCGCCCGGCACGCACTTCTACCTGGTGCGGCTGCGCGAGCAGGTGATCGGCTTCGCGCAGGCCAGCCTGGACACCATCGACGACGGCTTCCGCTTCAGCGACCAGTTGCAGCTGCGCGTGCCCGCGCTCGGCCGCGTGCACGAGACTGCCGCGCGCACGCAGCTGGAGCTGGACCAGGCGCTGGGGCTGCGCCGCTTCGAGTTCGAGCTGAACTCGGAAGCGGGCGAGTTCGGGGTGCGGGGGCAGGTGCGCGACTCGGTGCTCGAGCTGGTGCTGGCGAGCGGCGGCGAGGAGCGCCAGGAACGCATCCCTCTCACGCCCGACCTGCTGCTGGGCGCGACGCTGCCGATGCGGCTGGCGGCGGCGGGCGCGCTGGAAGTGGGGCAGGAGCACTCGTGGAACGTCTTCGATCCCGGCACGCTGGCGAGCCGGCGGGTGAGCGCGCGAGTGACCGGGCGGGACACCATGATCGTCTCGGACAGCGCGCGGCAGGCACCGGACGGCCGGTGGGTGGTGACCGTCTGGGACACGGTCCCGGTCTGGCGGCTGGAGCAGAGCTTCGGCGGGGTGCGGGTGGTCTCGTACGTGGATGAAGACGGGCAGATGGTGCGCGAGGAGAGCCCGCTCGGGTACGTGATCGAGCGCATGACCTACGAACTGGCACGCGAGGCCTGGGACCAGGCCCGCCGGGCGCCGGCGGAGGCAGAGGGCTACGGGAGCATCATCGAGGGCACGGCGCTGGCCAGCAACGTGGACCTCTCGGACCTGGCACAGCGGGAGCAGCTGGTGGTGCGGCTGCGGGGCGTGGACCTGACGGGTTTCGACCTGGAGGGGGGACGGCAGTCGCTGCGGGGCGACACCCTGGTGGTCACGCGCGAGGTGCCGAGCCCGGCCGGCTATCGGTTGCCCTACGCGGGCGGGGGCGCGCCCGCCCTGGAGCTGGCGAGCGAGCCGCTGATCCAGTCCGGCGATACGCGCATCATCGCGGCGGCGCGGGCGGCCGCGGGCGGCACCACCGACCCGCTGGTGGCGGCGGAGCGGCTGAACGCGTGGGTGTACCGGACGCTCAAAAAGGACATCGCGCTCACGGTCCCGAGCGCGCTGCAGGTGCTGGAGGCGCGGGCCGGCGACTGCAACGAGCACACCGTGCTGTACGTGGCGCTGGCGCGCGCACTCGGGCTGCCGGCGCGCACCGCAGTCGGGTTGGTGCACGTGCGGGGCCGCTTCTACTACCACGCCTGGCCGGAGGTATGGCTGAACTCGACGTGGGTGGCGGTGGATCCGACGCTGGGGCAATTCCCGGCGGACGCGAGCCACCTGCGGTTCCTGAACGGCGGACTGGCGCGGCAGGTCGAGCTCATCAGGCTGATCGGGCGGCTGCAGCTGACGGTGCAATGCTCCGGGCGGAGGGCATAACCAAGCGCTACGGCGGCTTCACGGCGGTGCATCCGCTGGACCTGCACGTGCCGCGCGGCGAGCTGTTCGGGTTCGTAGGGCCGAACGGGGCGGGGAAGACCAGCACCATCCGCATGCTGGTCGGGGTGTTGCGCCCGACCGCCGGGCGGATCACGATCGCGGGCAAGGACATGCGGCGCGATCCGGTGGGCGCCAAGCGGCACATCGGCTACATCCCGGACCGGCCGTCGCTCTACGAGAAGCTCACGGGCGCCGAGTTCCTGCGGTTCGTGAACGGACTGTGGGGCCGCGAGGGCGTGGCCGCGGACGCGCGGGCGGCCGAGCTGCTGGAGCTGTTCGAGCTGGGCAGCTGGCAGGACACGCTGATCGAGAGCTACAGCCACGGCATGCGCCAGCGGCTGCTGATCTGCTCCGCGCTGGTGCACTCGCCGGACGTGATCATCGTCGATGAGCCCATGGTGGGACTGGATCCCCGCGGCGCGCGGCTGATCAAGGACCTGCTGCGGGCGTTCGCCGCGGACGGCGGCACGGTCTTCCTCTCGACGCACACGCTCGAGGTGGCGGAGGCGCTCTGCGACCGCATCGCGATCCTGCACGGGGGCCGCATCCGCGCGCTCGGCACCATGGACGAGCTGCGGGCCGAGGCCGCGGCCGGCGCGGCCGGCCTAGAGGAGGTCTTCCTGATGCTGACCGGCACGGACGGGGTGGCTCAGCTGGTGGCGGCGTCGCGCGAGGGCCAGGGCGAGCCGTGAGCGCGCGTGTCCCGACGGCGAGCGTGCTGCGGCTGCTCCGCCCGAAGCTGCGCACCCAGCAGCGGCGGCTGACGGAGGGCGGCAGCACCGCGCGGGCGCTGGCGCTGGGCACGGCGGGGGTGCAGTTCTGGCTGCTGATCTTCGCGGTGGTGTGCCG
>VEPF01000072.1:2342-14871 GCA_012027055.1 Gemmatimonadota bacterium
GTGGTGCGCCGGGTGCTCCGGTACTTCCGCGCGGCGCCGGGCGTAGGCGAGCTGCTGGCGGTGAAGCTGCTGGGGCTGATCCTGCTCTCGTTCCTGGCCATCCTGCTGCTCTCGAACATCATCACCGCGCTCTCCTCCTTCTTCCTGGCGCGCGACCTGGAGCTGCTGGTGGCCGCGCCCGTGGACGGGGTGCGACTGTATGCCGCGCGGCTGGTCGAGACCACGCTCAACTCCTCCTGGATGATGGTGCTGGTGCTGGTCCCGATCCTGGGCGCGTACGGCGTGGCCTACGGGGGCGGACCGGTCTACGTCGCGACCTGCGTGCTGGCGCTGCTCTGCTTCCTGCTGCTGCCCGCCGTGGCGGGCACGGCGGTCACGCAGCTGCTGGTCAGCGTGTTCCCGGCCCGGCGGGCGCGCGATCTGCTCGCGCTGATCGCCCTTTTCGGCGTGGCCGCGGTGATCGTGCTGTTCCGCCTGCTCCGGCCGGAGCAGCTGGCGCGTCCGGAAGGCTTCCGCGACCTGGTGGACTTCATCGGCACGCTGCGCACGCCGCAATCGCCCTGGCTGCCGAGCGAGTGGGCGGCCGAGGCAATGCTCGCGCCGCTGGCGATCGGCGCAGCCGCCGGGGACTGGTTCCCGTTGCTGCTGCTGGCGAGCACCGCGGCGGCGTTCATCGTGCTCGGGGCCTGGACGCACGGGCGGCTGTACCACGAAGGCCTGAGCCGCTCGCAGGAGGGCGCGGAGCTGCAGGACGGAGTGGGCGCGCACCGGCGCGCCCGGCTGGAGCGCGGCCTGGCGCGCGTGCCGGTGCGGGCCCGGTCGTTGGTCGCGAAGGACATCCGCACGTTCTTCCGGGACACCACGCAGTGGTCGCAGCTGGTGCTGCTGGCGGTGCTGGTGGTGGTGTACACGTACAACATCAAGGTCCTGCCGATCTACCAGGGCGAGGAAGTGGGCGCGCTGCTGGTGAGCATCATCAGCTTCCTCAACCTCGGGCTGGCCGGCTTCGTGCTCGCGGCCATCTCGGCGCGCTTCCTGTTCCCGGCCGTGAGCCTGGAGGGGCGCACCCTCTGGCTGCTGCGCGCTTCGCCGCTGCCGCTCCGCTCGCTGCTCTGGAGCAAGTACTGGGTGGGCGTGCTGCCGCTCCTGGCCGTAGCGCTCACGCTCACGGTCGGCACCAACCTGATCCTGCGCGTACAGGGGCTCATGCTCTGGGTCTCGCTCGCCACCATCGTGGTGATCACCTTCGCGGTGGCGGCGCTCGCGCTGGGACTGGGCGCGCTGTTCCCCAAGTTCGATACCGAGAATGCGGCCGAGATCCCGACCGGCTTCGGCGGCCTGCTGTTCATGATGACCGCGATCACCTACCTGGCCGCGGTGGTGCTGCTGGAGGCGTGGCCCCTGCTCGCGCTGGAGCGCGCCCGCGTCACCGGCCACGCCGGGCCGGGCCACCTGGCCTTCCTGGCGGTGTGCCTCACGCTGGTGGCGGCGCTGTCGGCCGCGGCGGTGGCGTGGCCGCTGCGCGCGGCGGCCCGGCGCATCGAGGAGCTGGACCGTTGAGCGGGCGGACCCGGGAGGCGGACCTGGCGCTGGCGCTGGCCGCGGTGGCGGAGGCGGGTGACGCCGTGCTGCGCTGGTTCGGGAGCGAGCTGGAGGTCACGCACAAGGGACCGGACCAGCCGCTCACCGCCGCGGACCTGGAGGCCGACTGGATGCTGCGCGAGCGGCTGCTGGCCGCCACCCCCGATTACGGCTGGCTCTCCGAGGAGACCGCGGACAGTCCCGACCGGCTCGGACGGGAGCGGGTATGGATCGTGGACCCGATCGATGGCACGCGCTCGTTCATCCAGCGACGGCCGGAGTTCGCGATCTCGGTGGGCCTGGCGGAGCGGGGGCAGGCGGTGCTGGGCGTGGTCGCCAACCCGGCCTCGGGCGAGGTGTTTCGGGCCGTGGCGGGCGGGGGCGCGTTCCTGCGGGACCGGTCGGGCGAGGAGCGGCGGCTGCAGGTGCAGGAAGGAACCACGGCCTGCTCGCTACTGGCGTCGCGGGCCGAGCTGGCGGCCGGCGAGCTCGATCCATTCCGCGCGGACTGGGAGCTGCGGCCGGTCGGCAGCACCGCTTACAAGCTGGCCCTGATCGCGGCCGGGGCCGGGACGGCCTTCCACAGACGGGGCGCCAAGAGCGAGTGGGAGGCGTGTGCGCAGGGGCGCTGCTGGTGCAGGAAGCCGGCGGCGTGGTGACGGACCTGCTGGGGGCGTCGCTCGGGTACAACCGCGCGGACCCTTACGTGCACGGGATCGTGGCGGGCGAGCGGGCGGCGCACGCGGCGCTGCTCGCACACTCCCGGACGCTCCCGTCCGGCAGCAGACTGGACGTGCGGCGGGCGGCCGCGCGGGCGGAGCAGGAGGATTGAGATGACAGGCAGAGACTGGCAACGACTGCTCTGGCCCGGCGCGGTCACCGTGGCCACGATCGGAATGGCCCTGGTCTTCGCGGGCGTGACCGTGCCCGGGCTGTTCCTGCCCGGCGTGGTCCTGCTCGACGTGGCGCTGCTGGGGGCGGCGGCCGCGGGCCTGCTCGAGGGGTGGCGGCCCGGCGCGGGCGGGTGAGCGGGAGCGCCGGTGCGCGGCGCGCGCGTCAGGAGTTGAAGAAGATGCCGACCAGCGCGGAGATCATGCCGATCCCAGCCCCGAGCACGTAACCGAGTCGTACGATCAGCTGCAGTTCCTTTCCGGTCACGCTCCTGATGATCTGCTCGACCTGGCTCATCGGGAACTCCAGGATCTTGAGCTCCACCTTGCGCGCGATGTCGATGCGCTGCGCGATCCCGGGCACCTGGTCCTGCAGCCACTGCCAGAGCGCGGGCGCGAGCGCCCGCTCCACGCGCGCTGGTGCGTCCGCGGAGACGTGGTCCGCGAGCCGCCCCAGCGGCCGGGTCAGCAGCCACTCGATGCCCTGGTCCGCGAGTTCGCGGTAGAGGGCGGCCGCGCGCTCGCTGCGCGCCGCGCTCACCACCGCGTCGGCCACGCGCTCGGGCGGCACGTGCGCGAAGATGTCGCCCCAGGTCCGCTCTTCCGCGCGCAGCAGCATGGTGCGCACGCGCTCCACCAGGAAGGTGCGGGTCTGCGGGTCGCGGGCGAGCGTGAGCACCCAGTCACTGACCGTGCGCTTCGCGTCCACCACGGCGGGGTCATCCGGCTGGCCCAGCACGCTGACCACCGGCTTCTCGAGGAAGTCGACAATGGCGCTATTGACGCCGCGCGCCATGGCATCGCGCACCGCGTCGTCGAGGAGCAGCTCGGAGATCTTGTTGGCGCCCTCGGCCTCCATCGCCCGGATCACGCGGTCCACCACGTCGGGCGGGATCACCAGTGCGGCCACCAGGCGCTGGTGGAACTTCAGGTCGCTGATGAACCGGTCCAGCAGGCCGTGCAGCGCCTGCTCCAGCCGGGCGCGCGCGCCCGGGTCTTCCAGCAGCGCGCCGAGCTTCTCGAGGGCGATCGGGAGGTAGCCGGCGATGGCGCGCTCGAGCGAGGCCACCAGGCCGGCGGGCAGCAGCTGCGCGAAGGTGCGCTCCGGCTGCAGCAGGTTGGCAGCGACGCGATCGACGTAGGCGGTGAGCGCGGCGGCGAAGGCGTCGCCTTCCACCAGCTCGCCCAGCCATCGCTCCGCGGCGGCCGCCCAGGCGGCCTCCCGCTCGGGCGTGATGAGCTCGGCGAGCGGGCGGTCGCGCAACTCGGCCGCGATGACCCCAGCCCAGCGCGCGACAGCCTGGTGAAACTCCTCGCTGTCCAGGTACCGGTCCAGCCGGGCCAGGCCGCGGTCCGCGCCTTCCTCCAGCAGGGCGCGCGCTTCGGGGAGCACGGCGGGCGGGAGCAGCTCGGTGAGCGAGCCGCGGCGGCGCTCGAAGACGGAGGCCAGGAAGAAGCCGAGCCGCTCGTCGAAGGCTTCGCGGAAGCCGGACTCGCCCACCGTCCGGGCCAGGTCCTCGGAGGTCAGCAGCCTGGTGCCGACCGTCTTGCCCATGGCCCGGGCCAGGCGCACCTGGTTCTTGGGGATGGCGCCCTGCAGGAAGCGCAGGCGCCAGCGGAAGACGCGCGGCGCCTCGTACGGATGGAAGAGCATCCACACCGCGACGGCGTTGGTGATACCGCCCGCGATCGCGCCGAACGCGATGGTGATCAGGGCCTGCAGCAGCGTGGAGTCCACGGCCATTCTCAACGTTGTGGGGGCGGGAGCGGTTTCACTCCCGCCCGGGACGGGCGCGATCCGCGTCGGCGCCCAGGCGCGCCGGCCGGCGCCTCAGCGCGGCGCGGCCTGATCCGGCAGGCGGCGCTGATGCTCCCGGACCGCCTCGCGGTCGAGCGCCTGGAAGAACTGCCGCAGGCGCCGGGCGCTCAGGCCGAGATCGTGGAACGCGTCGGGCGTCGCCGAGCTGGCGTCCACCCGGGTCTGCGCGTCGGCATCGAGGCCCACCCGCACCTCGATGACGCCATGGAACCACTTCAGGCGCGTGGCGACCCGCGCGTTCACCACGCCCTCCCGGTCGTCGGCGAACTCGAGCGACCAGCCGCGCAGCTTGCCGCGCACTAGGCGCAGCGTGCCCTGCCACACGTCCTCGAACGGGATTGCGTAGGTGCGCCCGCGCAGCCGCGGGTCGGCCGCGTCCGGTCCGGTCCGCACCGGCGGGGCGGCCATAATCAGTCGCGGAGCAGATAGACGATGGTCACGCTCGCCGTGACCGTGAGCGTGCCCGCTTCCACCGGTGTCTTCATGGCCATGGCGTCCACCGCGACCGCGCGCGCGAACATCTCCATCGGTCGCGGCGACGGCGGCGTGTACCCATCGGTCTGGAGCGACTGGATGGGACCCAGGCGCGCGTTCGCGGCCCGGGCCACCGCCTCCGCCTCCCGGCGGGCCCGGGCCGTGGCCTGCTGCAGCGCTTCCAGGCGGGCCGCGCTCGGGTCCTTGATCTGGAAGTAGAGGTTCTCCGCCCGGTTCGCCCCCGCCTCGATGGCCGCGTCGAGCGCCGGCCCCACGCGGTCCAGGTCGTCGATGGTCACCTGCAGCCGATTCACGGCGCGATACCCGGCAATGCGAGGCGGTTCGTCGCCCTGCCGCTGCTGTGCGTACATGGGCTGCAGTTCGTAGCCCACCGTGCGGATCTTGTCGGCGGCGATCCCGGCCTTGCGCACCGCACCCAGCACCCGGTCCATCTTGGCGGCGTTGGCCCGCGCCGCGTCCCGTGCGCTCGGCGCCTCGCTCTCCACCGCCAGCACCATGAGCGCCAGGTCAGGCGCGCGCTCCACCGTCCCCTGCCCGCTCACCGTCAGGGTGCGGGGCGGCTCGACGGCCGGCGCCTGGGCCGCCAGCACCGCGGGCACCAGCAGCAGGAACAACGCGATGGCTCTCTTCATCCTTCCTCCTCCTTGGCCCTTGGCCCTCGGCCCTTGGCCCTGCCGCTCAATTCTACCGCGCCGCGGGTGGCTCCCGCGAGTCGGGGCGCGCCGCCGCCGGGCGGCCGCGCGCGGTTTTCCCCGCGGCCCGGCCTGTGCTATCTTCGCGGCCGCGATCGGGTTCCCGAGTTCCGGGTGGCCCGGCGGCGCGGCCGATGCCGTGCCCGCACACACCATTCCGCCGCTCGAGCGAGAGGCCGTGAAAGTCATCATCCCGCTGGCCGGCAAGGGCACTCGCCTGCGGCCGCACACCCACACCACGCCGAAGCCGCTGCTGCGCGTGGGCGGCCGCCCGGTCATGAGCTACATCCTGGATGACCTCAAGGAGCTGGGCGTCAACGAGGCCATCTTCATCACCGGTCACCTGAAGGAAGCCATCGAGCGCTACATCGGCGCGGAGTATCCGGAGTTCACGTCGCATTTCGTCGAGCAGCCGGTGCAGAACGGCACGGCCGGCGCGGTGGCGCTGGCGGAGCCGTGGGTGGACGGCGAGGTGCTGATCATCTTCGTGGACACGCTGTTCGACGCGGACCTCTCGCTGGTGAAGCGGCTGGACCCCGGGATCGCAGGGGTGATCTGGGCCAAGGAGGTCGAGGACTACCAGCGTTTCGGCGTGGTGGTGACCGATGCCGAGCACAACATGACGCGCATCGTGGAGAAGCCCGCCGAGCCGATCTCGAAGGCGGCGAACATCGGGCTCTACTACATCCGCGACTGGCAGCTGCTCTTCGAGGGCATCCGCCACACCATGCAGAGCCCCACGGGCAAGGCGGGCGAGTATTACCTGACCGATGCCTTCCAGTACATGATCGACCAGGGCGCGAAGATCCGGGTGGCCGAGGTGGGTGGCTGGTACGACTGCGGCCAGCTGGACACGCTGCTCGAGACCAACCGCCACCTGCTGGAGCACGGGCGCGCCCTCCGGCCGGAGGGCGGCCGGGGCGTGCGTGTGCACGACCCGGTGCGGATCGCGGCGGGGGTGACGCTGGAGGACTGCGAGGTGGGGCCGAACGTCACGGTCGAGGCCGGCTGCACCATCCGCGCGAGCGCGCTGCGGGACACGATCGTGGGCGCGCACACCACCATCGAGCACGCCCGACTGCACGGCTCACTGATCGGCAATCATGTGATCGTCCGGCACGCGCGCGGCGCGGTCAGCCTCGGCGATCACGCCACGGTCGACCTCAGGGACGGAGAATAGCCGGCCCGCCGGTACGAGGCCGGCGCGAGCCGTCGTCCGGGTCTCGCCCCTAGAACAGGATGAGCGAGGCCACGGACATGTAGATGACGATGCCGGTCACGTCCACCATGGTGGCGACCAGGGGCGCGGAGGCGCTGGCGGGGTCGAGGCCGATGCGACGCAGCAGCAGGGGGAGCATCGAGCCGGCCAGGGTACCGAAGAGCACCACGCCGAGCAGGCTGAGCGAGATGGTGGCCGCGAACAGGCCCAGGTGCTGGTGGGGCTGCAGCCCGATGAAGTGGCCGACGGCAATGCGGATGAGCCCGATCGCGCCGAGCACCGCCCCCAGCAGCACGCCGCTGGTCAGCTCCCGCCGGGCCACCCGCCACCAGTCCCGCAGGTGCACCTCGCCGACGGCCATGGCGCGGATCACGAGGGTCGATGCCTGCGAGCCGGAGTTGCCGCCGCTGCTGATGATCAGCGGCAGGAACAGGGCGAGCACGGTCATCGAGTCGAGCTGGCTCTGGAACCCCTGGAGGGCGCTGGCGGTGAACAGCTCGCCCACGAACAGGACGGCCAGCCAGCCCGCGCGCTTGCGCAGCAGGTCCACCAGGCCGATGCGCAGGTAGGGCTCGTCGAGGGCCTCCATGCCGCCGTACTTCTGGATGTCCTCGGTGGCCTCTTCCTCGACCACGTCCACGATGTCATCGACGGTGACGATACCCTGCATCCGGCCCTGGGCGTCGAGGACCGGGATGGCCAGCAGGTCGCTCTCGGCGAACCGGTGCGCGAGCGCCTCCTGGTCCATCTCCGCGTCGGCCGTGACCAGGTCCTCGGTCCTCATGACGTCGCGGATCAGGCGGTCGCCCGGGGACGCGAAGAGCTCGCGGAAGGAGGCGATCCCGAGCAGTTGCTGCTGGGCGTCGAGGACGTAGACGTAGTAGATGGTCTCGAGCTCGGTGGTGCTGATCGCCTGCTTGCGCAGGTAGCTGATCGCCTCGTCCACGCTCATGTCCGGCCGGACGCGGGCGAAGCGCGCACTCATCAGGCCGCCCGCATCGTCCTCCTCGTAGGCGAGCAGCGCGCTGACCTCGCGGCGGGTCTTCTCGTCGAGCAGCCCGAGCAGGAGCTCCCGCTGCTCCTCGTCCGCGGCCTGGACCAGGTCGGCGGCGTCATCGGGCGGGAGCAGGCGCAACCAGATGCGGCGGGCGCCGGGCCTGAGGCTGAGCACCAGCTCGGCCTGGTCATCGGCGACGAGATCGAAGAAGAACTCCTCGGCGTCAGCGGGCTCGAGGAGCCGGAACCCCTCGACGCGGTCGTCCGGCGCGAGCAGCCACCAGGCCTCCCGCAGTTCGACCGGTCCGATGTGCTTCGCTTCCATCACTACCCCCGCGCGCGTGCCGGGCGAATCTGGCGGCGCCGCCGGGGGCGGGCAAGATTGCAGCTGCCGCGGACGGGGGCGCCCCGCGAGCGCGCATCGCCAGAGCCCCGGCGCACCCGGTTTCCATGACGCGAAAACAGACGGCAGCGCGAGTGCTGGTAGTCGAGGACGAGCGCGACATCGCGGCGCTGGTCAGCTTCCATCTGACCCGGGAAGGCTATCGGGTCCGCACCGCCGAAAGTGGGCGGGAAGCGCTGGACGCGCTGCACGCCGAGCGTCCCGATCTCATGCTGCTGGACCTCATGCTGCCCGGCTTCTCCGGTTACGAGGTGCTGGGGGAAGTGCGCCGTCGCGCCGAGACCGCGGACCTGCCCGTGATCGTGCTGACCGCGCGGCGCGACGAGGCGGACCGGGTGCGCGGGCTGGAACTGGGCGCGGACGACTACATCACCAAGCCGTTCAGCCCGCGCGAGCTGGTGCTGCGCATCGCAGCGGTGCTCCGCCGGGTGCAGGCGCCGCCGGTGAGCGCCACCGGCCGCGTGCTGCAGGCGGGGCCGCTCGCCGTGGACGGCGATGCCATGCGCGTGCTGGTGGGCGGGCGCGAGGTGGAGCTCACCCCCACCGAGTACCGGCTGCTAATCAGCCTGCTGGAGCGGCGGGGCCGGGTACAGACGCGGCAGCAGCTGCTGGAGTCCGCGTGGGGCATCCACGCGCGCATCGAGACGCGCACCGTGGACATGCACGTGCAGCGGCTGCGCAACAAGCTGGGCGTGGGCGCGCCCATGATCGAGACCGTGCGCGGCTTCGGGTACCGGTTCCGCGCCCGCGAAGAGGAGCCGTGAACCCGCGCGCGTGGCGGCTGGTCACGCTCGCCTCGCTCGGCGCGGCGCTGCTGGCCGCGATCATTCTCGGGATCGGGTTCCTGGTCGCGGCGGAGAGCGCCCGGTCAGCGTTCGGGGCAGCGCGTCCGCCAGCAGGCGACGTCCACGCCCGCCTCGCCCGCGCCTTCCTGCTCGCCGCACTCCTGGTGATCCCGACCGCGGCGCTGCTCGGCGCCTGGGCGGGCCGGCGGCTCGCCCGGCCGTTCCACCGCCTGCACCACGCCATCATGGAGGCGGAGGGCGATCCCGCCCGGGCGCTTCCGGCCAGCCGCAGCGCCGAAGCCGCGGCGCTGGCGGACGCGGCCGCGCTGGCCGCGGTCAGCGCGCAGCGGCGCCAGGCCGCCACAGATGCGCAGCGCGATGCGCTCGCCCGGATCGTGAACGGGGCCAGCGAGGGCTTGCTGCAGGTCGATCTCGATGGCCGGGTACGTTTCGCAAATCCCGCCGCGTGTGCCCTGCTCGAGCTGCCCGAGTCCGCTCCCGGCCAGAGCCTGGCCGCGCTGGTCCGGAACACGGAACTGCGCCGCGCCGTGACGGACGCGCTGCGCGGCGAGGCGGTAGCCGGGCAGGAGGTGCTGCTGGGCGAGCGGCGCCTGCTGGTCTCCGCCGAGCCGCTGGCGGCCGGTGCCGCTGGCGCCGCGGGCGCCATCATCAGCATCGCGGACCTGACCGCGCTCCGCCGGCGGGAAGGGGTGCGCCGCGACTTCGTCGCGAACGCCAGCCACGAGCTGCGCACTCCGCTCACCTCCATCCGCGGCTACGCGGAGACGTTGCTCCAGGACGACCTGCCTCCCGAGCTGCGGCAGCAGTTCCTGGACACCCTGCGCGCCAACGCGGAGCGGCTGCAGCACATCGTCGATGACCTGCTGGACCTTTCCCGCATCGAGTCCGGCGGCTGGCAGCCCGCCCTGCAGCGCGTGAGCATCCCGGAGGCGGTGCGCGCGGCCTGGGAGCCGTATCGCGACCGGGCCGAGCGGGGGCAGGTGCGGCTGGTGCCCCCGGACGGGGATGTGCCGGCGCTCGCCGACCCGGAAGGGCTCCGCCACGTGCTCGGCAACCTCTTCGACAACGCGCTCCGCTACACCCCGGCGGGCGGCACCATCCGGGTCACGGCCGAAATGGTTGCGGCCGACCCGGGACGGGTGCAGCTGTGCGTCGCGGACACCGGCGCGGGCATCCCGCGCGCCGCGCTGCCGCGCATCTTCGAGCGCTTCTACCGCGTCGATCCAGCCAGGTCCCGGGCCGAGGGCGGCACCGGGCTGGGGCTCGCGATCGTGAAGCACCTGGTCGAGGCCATGAGCGGCGGCGTGCACGCGGAGAGCGAGCCCGGCCATGGCACCGCCATCCACATCTGGCTGCGCACCGCTTCCTGAAGCCCCCGGCCGGGCCAGGCCCGGAATCGTTACCTACCTGTTACCAGCCCGCGGTCTTCCCGTGTCGCGCGCTCCCTATCCTGAGACCAGGTCCGAACGAGGGCGGCGCTCCGCCCACAGGCAACGGAGTCGCATATGCGGATCAGGTGGTGGTCGGGTATGGCGCTGGCGGCGAGCCTCGTCGCGGGGCGAGTGGAGGCGCAGAAGCTCGAGGTGGAATCGGGACCGGTGAAACTGGGCATCACCGGGCGGGTGCAGTTCCAGTTCAACGGCACCAGCGTGAGCGGCGAGGAAGCGGGACTGGCGGTCGCCCCGGCCGGCACCAGTTTCGAGACTCGCCGGATCCGTCTGGCCGCCGAGCTGACCATCGACGGCTGGATCCGGGGCATGATCGAGCCCGACTTCGCAATGGCCCGGCTGCAGCTGCGCCAGGTCTGGATGGAGCTGGGCTTCAGCGACGCGCTCGCGCTGCGCGCGGGCCAGTGGAAGAAGCCGTTCAGCCTGATCCAGGTCACCAGCTCCTCCATGATCCCGATGATCGAGCGCAACGTGCGGATCCGGGGACTGGCGGAGGCGCTGAAGAAGGAGAACGTGGCGGGAACGCTGACGTCGTTCGGGAGCATTCCGCTGATCGGCGAGGAGCAGTACCTGCTGGAGAACCTGGGCTACGACTCGTACGACATGGGGGCCGCGCTGCGCGGCAAGCTGGGCAGAGTGGGCTACGAGGTCGGCGTGTTCAACGGCACCGGGTGGGACAAGACCGACGAGAACGCGGGCAAGAGCTTCACCGGCCGGGTCACGTGGACCGCGCCCGTAGCCGCACCGCTGCGGCTCGGCCTGGGCGCCAGCCGGCGGGATTACCTGCGGACCGTGAGCGGCGTGAGCATCACGCAGAACGGCACCGCCCTGGAGGCGGACGTAGAGTACGGCGCGTACCGCCGCCCCGGTCTGTGGCTGCTGGCGGAAGTGACGGGCGGAGACAACCTGGTTGCCGGGAACTTCCGCGGCGCGCACGCGGTGGGCGCCTGGTACTTCCCGACTGGCCAGGAGCGCATCGAGGGGATCGAGCCGGTGCTGCGCCTGAGCTGGGCGGACCCGAACACCGGCAAGGACAACGATGCCGGGGTGCTGCTGACGCCCGGTGTGAACCTGCACTTCTACGGTCGCAACCAGCTGATGTTCAACTGGGACTTCTACCTGCCGCAGGGCGACGTCTTCAGCAGCCAGAACGCGCTGCGCGCCCAGGCGAACCTCTACTTCTGACGACATCGCGAGGGACATGAGCACACAGAACTGGATGCGGGGAGCGGTGCTGCTGGTAGTGCTGTCCGGGGTAGCCGCTTGTGCCAAGGACTCCGGCAGCTCCGCTGACGCGGCGCTGGCCAACCTGAGCGGCACCATCACGGCCGACGGCTCGAGCACGGTCGGGCCGATCACGGAAGCGATGGCCGAGGAGTTCGGGCGGGCCACGGCCGGCAACGTGCGGGTGACGGTCGGCAGCTCGGGGACAGGTGGCGGCTTCAAGCGGTTCTGCGCGGGCGAGACGGACATCAGCGATGCCTCGCGGCCGATCAAGGACGCGGAAGCGCAGCTGTGTGCGCAGAATGGCGTCGAGTACATCCAGCAGCCGGTGGCGATCGATGGCCTGGCCGTGGTGGTGAACCCGCAGAACACGGCGGTGCAGTGCCTGACGGTGCCGGAGCTCAAGAAGATCTGGGAGCCGGGCAGCACGGTGAAGAACTGGTCGGAGGTGCGGGCGGGCCTGCCGAACGAGGAGATCAAGCTCTACGGCCCGGGCACGAACTCGGGCACGTTCGACTACTTCACCGAGGCGGTGGTGGGCAAGGAAGACGCCAGCCGCGGCGACTACAGCGCCAGCGAGGACGACAACGTGCTGGTGCAGGGCGTGGCCGGTGACCGGGGCGCGCTCGGCTACTTCGGGTTCGCGTACTTCCAGGAGAACGCCAGCCGCGTCCGGGCGGTCCCGGTCGCCGGCGGCGCCGGTTGCGTGGAGCCGTCCCCCGAGGCGGTGGCGTCCGGCCAGTACCGGCCGCTCTCGCGGCCGCTGTACCTGTACATCAAGAAGGCCGCGCTGGCGCGGCCGGAAGTGAGCGCGTTCCTCAGGTTCTTCATCGAGCACGCGCCCGAGCTGGTGCCGCAGGTGGGCTACGTGCCCCGCCCGGCCGCGGACTACCAGGCCGACCTCCAGCAGCTGGCGCAGCCCGGTGACACGGTCCGGTAACGGCAGCGGCGGGGGG
>VEPF01000458.1 GCA_012027055.1 Gemmatimonadota bacterium
GGCCCGTCTATCGGCTCTTCGGCGGCGCGGTGCGCGACCTCATCAAGGCGTACGCCATCGGCTGGTACACGGTGGAGCGCACGCCCGAGGAGTTCCACGCCGCGGCCCGGCGGGTGGTGGAGCGCGGCTACCGTGCGCTCAAAGTGGACCCGTTCGGGGCGGGCTTTTACGAGATGGAACGGCGGGAGAAGAACCTGTCGATCGCGCTAGTGGAAGCCATCCGGGACGCGGTCGGGCCGGACGTCGAGATCCTGATCGAGATGCACGGTCGCTTCAGTCCCGCCACCGCGGCGGACATCGCGCGGGACCTGGAGCCGTTCCGGCCGGAGTGGGTGGAGGAGCCCGTGCCGCCGGACAACCCGGAGGCGATGGCGAAGGCGGCGGCGCAGATCAGCCTGCCGGTCGCGACGGGCGAGCGCCTCCACACGCGCTACGAGGTGCGGCGCCTGCTCGAGCTGGGCGCCATCGACATCCTGCAGACGGACATCACGCACTCGTGCGGGCTGCTGGAAGGGAAGAAGATCGCGGCGCTGGCGGACGCGCACTACGTCACGTTCGCGCCGCACAACGTGGGCGGGCCGATCAGTACCGCGGCCTGCCTGCACCTGGCCGCGTGCACCACGAACTTCAAGATCCAGGAGCACTTCAACGACTTCGTCGACTCCTGGGTGAAGCAGGCCGCCACCGGACCGGGCTATCCCGAGGTCGTGGACGGGTACTTCCCGCTGCCGTCCGGGCCGGGACTCGGCATCGAGCTGAACGAGGATTTCATCCGCGAGCACCCGATGAGCGGCGCGCACTTCGACCTGTTCGCGGAGAACTGGCACAAGCGGTTCACCACGAAGTAGCCGCTTCGTGGCTGGCCGCCGCGCGCCGGTACGCGCGCGGCGGCCGCGTTCCCGCAACCCCCGAGGGGAATCTAGTGAACACGACTGCGGCCACGGAGCTCGAGAACGCGACCTACGGGAAGGTCGCCCGGCGTCTGATCCCGTTCCTGTTCCTCTGCTACATCGTGGCGTTCCTGGACCGGGTCAACGTCGGCTTCGCCAAGCTGCAGATGGCGCCCGACCTCGGCTTCTCGGACGCCGTCTACGGCTTCGGCGCCGGCATCTTCTTCATCGGCTACTTCATCTTCGAGGTGCCGAGCAACCTGCTGCTGCAGCGGATCGGCGCCCGGGTGTGGATCGCGCGCATCATGATCACCTGGGGCATCGTCTCGTCCGCGTTCGTGTTCACCCCGCAGGTCCGCTGGGGGGCGGTGGCCACGCTGTTCGGCTGCACCGATGCCGAATTCACCTTCTACCTGCTGCGCTTCGTGCTCGGGGTGGCGGAAGCGGGGTTCTTCCCCGGCATCATCCTGTATCTCACGTACTGGTTCCCCGGTCCCCGCCGCGCCCGGATGGTCGCGTCCTTCATGACCGCGATCGCCATCTCGAACGTGATCGGCTCACCGATCTCGGGCGCCGTCATGCAGTATCTCGATGGCAGCCTGGGCTGGAGAGGCTGGCAGTGGCTGTTCTTCCTGGAGGGACTGCCCTCGGTGCTGGTCGGCATCCTGGTGCTGCTGCGGCTGCCGGACGGCCCCGGGCAGGCCCGGTGGCTGACGACCGCGGAACGGGCACTGGTCGTGCAGCGCATCGAGGAGGAGGAGGCGGTGAAATCCCGGACTGGGAAGCGGCACCACCTGGTGGATGCCTTCCGGGATTACCGCGTGTGGGCGTTGGCGCTGGTCTATTTCTGTGCCACGGTGTGCTTCTACGCGGTCAACTTCTGGATGCCCACCATCGTCCAGGAGCTCGGGATCGCCCCGACGGACTATCTGCGGGTGGGGTTGGTCAGCATGATCCCGTGGGGCATAGCCGCCATCGGCATGGTTGCCTGGGGCACGCACTCGGACCGCACCGGGGAGCGCCGGTGGCACGCGGCGAGCGCGCTGCTGGTGGCCATGACCGGACTGGTTGGCCTGGCGCTCGTCGGCCGCGATCCGCTCACCGCCATGATCGCGCTGAGCCTCGTTCCGGTCGGCATCCTCTCGCTCGATTCGATCTTCTGGACCCTGCCCACCGCGTTCCTCTCGGGCACCGCCGCCGCCGCCGGCATCGCCTGGATCAACTCGGTGGGCAACCTGGGCGGGCATTTCGGTCCGGACCTGATCGGGCGCATTCGCACGGCCACCGGCGGCAGCAGCGAGGCCGCGTTCTACGCGCTGGCGGCGGTGGCGCTGGTGGGGGCGGTGGTCGTGCTCGCGTTGCCGAGGCCGCGGCCGGGAAGCTGACGCCCGGGTGCGGGCCCCGCCCGCGGCCGCGGCGGGTCGGGGCTCACGCCACCCGGTTCACCAGCGTGCCGATGGCCGGGATGGTGATCGCCACCTGGTCGCCGGGCGCGAGCGTGAAATCGTCGGGCGGCACGATGCCGGTGCCGGTGAGCAACACGCAGCCGGCGGGATGGCTGGTCTCGCGGAACAGGTATTCCGCCAGCTCCGCCGGCGTGCGCCGCAGCTGCGCGCGCGTGGTCGAGCCCTCGCAGGCGACGTCGCCGTCCCGCTCGATGCGCAGCGCGATCGTGGTCTCCGGCGGCAGCGGCTCCGGGGTGCCGAGCAGCGCGGGCCCCCGCGCGCACGCGCCA
>VEPF01000108.1 GCA_012027055.1 Gemmatimonadota bacterium
GCTCTCCGGCCAGGCCGGGCGGCCGCGGATCAGTGTCCCGGGGCGGCGAAACGGTTCTCGAAGCGCTTCTCCGGCGGATACGGGAACACGTCCTCCAGTTGCCCGCGGAGGATCCGCTCCTTGCGCGCCTGCCAGAACCCGGGGGTGAAGAGATCGGCGTGGTGCTTCATCAGCGCGGCGCGGATGCGCGGGTCGCCGAGCAGGAAGGGCCCCCAGTTCTCGGGGAAGACATCGCCCTTCTCGACCCGGTACCACGGCTCGCCGGACAGCTCGTCGTCCTCGTTCGCCGACTGCGGGATCTGGCGGAAATTGCAGTCGGTCAAGAACTCGATCTCGTCGTAGTCGTAGAAGACGATCCGCCCGAGCCGGGTCCCGCCGAAGTTCTTGTACAGCATGTCGCCGGGGAAGATGTTGGCGGCGGCGAGGTCCTTGATCGCCTGGCCGTAGCCGCGGATCGCCGCATCGAGCTCGGCGTCGGTGGCGTGCTGCAGGTAGATGTTCAAGGGCGTCATGCGCCGCTCGATGTACACGTGCTTCAGCACCACCGTGCTGGCATCGAGCTCCACCAGGCTCGGGCACATCTGCATCAGCTCGCGCAGCAGCTCGGGGTGGAAGCGCGCTCGCGGCAGCGCCACCTGCGAGTATTCCCAGGTGTCCGCCATGCGGCCGACGCGGTCGTGCATCTTCACCAGCTGGTACTTGCCCTTGATCTGCTCGCGGTCGGTCTCCTTCGGGTACGGGATCACGTCCTTGATCATCTTGAACACGTACGGGTAGGAGGGCAGCGTGAACACCGACATCACCAGGCCCTTGATGCCCGGCGCGATCACGAACCGGTCCGACGAGTGCCGAAGATGGTGCAGGAAGTCGCGGTAGAAGAGCGTCTTGCCCTGCTTCTGCAGGCCGACCATCGTGTACAGCTCGGAGGCCGGCTTGTGCGGCAGCAGCGTGTGCAGGAAGTCGATGTACGCGCTCGGCGCCTCCATGTCGACCAGGAAGTAGGCGCGCGTGAAGGAGAACAGCGTGGCCAGCAGGTCGGTCGAAAGGATCACCGTATCGATGTAGATGCGGCCGCGCGGATCGCGCAGCAGCGGCACCGCGATCGGCGTGAGCCGCGTGCCGTTGATCAGCCGGCCGACGATGTAGGCACCCTTGTTGCGGAAGAAGAGGCTGGAGAGCACCTGGATCTGGCAGTCGGGCTCGGCGTGCCACGGGCGGGCGAATGCCTCGCGGTTGCGGTGCGCCTCGCACACCGCGCGGATCACGCGGCGGATGTCGCGCTCCACGTCCACGAACGGGCAGGCCAGGCCGAAGTCGATGATGATCTTCCGCAGCGTCGCGCGCAGCCCGCTCTTGCCTTCGCCGCTGCCGGGGTAGTAGCTGCGGTAGCTCGGCGGATCCGAGTCCATGTAGTCGGTGGCCACGCCGGGCCGCACGAAGAGGAACTCGTTGCGGAAATAGTCGCGCGCCAGCAGCTTGGTGCACACCGAGTTGAAGAAGGTCTCGGCGCACTCGGGCTGCCGGTGCTCGGCGAGCAGCGCCACGTAATGCTGCTTGACCGCCGCCCACAGCGCGTCGCGCTCCTGGTCGGCCAGTGATTCGAGGTCGAAGTCGGCGCGCACCCGCGCCACCGCCTCGTTGGCGCGCTGGTCGTAGAAGTCGATCCGGCTGCGCGCCGACTGCTGCATGCGCCGCCAGGCGCCGCTCTCGTACTGGCCCTTGGCCTGTTGCGCCACGTAGCGGAAGAGGCGGTAGTGGCGGTCGAAACCGTCGAGGATGGCGCGTGCAATCGCTGCCGGCTGCGGCATCGATCGGTCGATGCCGGCGGCGGCCAGGGGGGGTGGTCCGGGTTCGTTCATCTTTCTCTAGCCGACACTCGTGTGACGCGGCGTGGCGGCCAGCCACACGGCCAGTGCGCCGAAGGCGGTGCCAAGCAGCCAGCGCTGCATTCTCAGCCACAGCGGGCGCGTGGCGAACCATTTCGCCAGCGCCCCGGCCACCGTGACCAGCAGGCCGTCGACCACCGTGGACACCGCGAGGTGCACGACGCCGAGCACCAGGCTCTGCGCGAACACCGGCCCGGCCGCCGGCTCGACGAACTGCGGGAACAGCGACAGGTAGAACACCGCCACCTTCGGATTGAGCAGCGCGGCGACCATCGCCTGGCGCACCAGCACGCGGTCGGGCACCACCTCCAGCGGCTGCGGGGTAAACGACAGGCCGCCGCCGCGCAGCGTGTTGATGGCCAGCCACAGCAGGTAGGCGGCGCCGGCGAGCTTGATCGCGTCGAAGGCGAACGGGATCGCCAGCAGCACGACCGTGATGCCGAGCGCGGCCAGCATCACGTGCACGATCACGCCGGCGGCCACGCCGAGCAGCGAGAAGTAGCCGGCACGACGGCCCTGCGTCAGCGTGCGCGACAGCAGGTAGACCCAGACCGGCCCCGGGGTGAGCGCCAGCAGCATCACGGCGAAGGCGAACAGCCACAGCCGGTCCACGCCCAGGCCGAACAGGCTCATCGTGCCCCCTTCGCCCTGCGGGCTGTCCCCCCAAGGGGGCCGAGGTCCGCGGCTCCGGGCCAACCTGCGTTGGCCTGGGCGGACCGCGGGGC
>VEPF01000467.1 GCA_012027055.1 Gemmatimonadota bacterium
CGGTGGTGGGGGGCGAGGGCATCCTGAGCGTCGCGCTGATGGCGGTGTCGAAGTTCACAGGCCGCACCTTCAAGCCGTGCAAGGACCGCCAGGCCGCGCTGGACTGGCTGGTGGAGCAGCCGTGAGCGCCCCGGCCGCGAAGGTGTGCTTGGCCTGCGGGCGCGGGCCCGAGGAGGTCCCGCTGCTCGCGATGGAGTACCGGGGCGGGACGTTCTGGATCTGCCCGCAGCACCTGCCGGTGCTCATCCACAAGCCTTCGCAGCTGGCCGACCGTCTGCCGGGAGCCGGGCAGCTGCGACCCGCCCGGCACGACGACTGCGGCCACATGACCGCCGGCGCGATAGAGTCCGTCACCAAGACGTACGGGCCTGTCGTGGCCGTCGACGACCTGTCGCTGGTGGTGCCGGAAGGGACCATCTACGGCTTCATCGGGCCGAACGGGTCGGGGAAGACGACCACCCTGCGCATGATCCTGCACATCATCGAGGCCGATCGCGGGACGATCCGCGTCTTCGGGGAGACGCTGCGTTCGGCGTGCACCGCCCGCATCGGGTACGTGCCCGAAGAGCGCGGGCTCTACCGCAAGATGAAGGTGCGGGAGGTCCTCGAGTACTTGGGGGGGCTCATGCGGGCGGGGCCGCTCCGTCAGGAGGTAGACGCGTGGCTGGAGCGGCTAGACCTCACCGCCTGGGCGGACAAGAAGGTCGAAGCGCTGAGCAAGGGGATGTCGCAGAAGGTGCAGTTCATCGCGGCGGTGGTCGCGCGTCCGCCGCTGCTAGTCCTCGACGAGCCGTTCACGGGTCTTGATCCGGTCAACGCCGACGTCCTGCGGGAGGCGATCCTCTGGCTGCGCGCCGAGGGCACCACGGTGCTGTTCAGTACGCACGACATGGCCGTCGCCGAGCGGATGTGCGACACCATCCTGATGATCTTCCGTGGGAAGAAGGTGCTCGACGGGACGCTCGCCGCGATCCAGGACAGGTACGGCACGGACACCGTGCGAATCCGGTCCGGAGACGGTCAGGCGCTGGCCGGGCTCGCGGGCGTTGAGCGGCTGACGGACTTCGGCCAGGTGCAGGAGTTGCGGCTGGACGGCACCCGGAGCGCGCAGGACCTGGTGCGGGAGATCCTCGGACGTACCACGGTGACGAGCTTCGAGGTGATGCGCCCCAGCCTCCGCGACATCTTCCTCCGGATTGCGGGCCCGGAGGCCCGGGAGGCGAGCGATGCGTAGGATCCTGCGGATCGCGCAGCGCGACTACCTGGCCACGGTGCGTACCAAAGGCTTCATCGTGGGCCTGGTGCTCGCCCCGCTGCTGATGGGCGGCAGCCTCATCGTGATGGCCGTGTTCCGCGACCGTACCGACCCGCGGGACCGGCACATCGCCGTGGTGGACCGATCGGGTTTCGTCGCGGAGCATTTGGGGCGCGCGGCCGCGGAGCGCAACGCCCGCGACACCGTCGCCGCGCCCGGCCGGCCCCGCCAGGCCGCGTACTTCATAGAGGTCGTGCGGCCGAACGACCGCGACCCGACGCTCCAGCGCCTGCTGCTGTCGAACCGGGTGCGCTCCAAGGAACTGCACGCCTTCGTGGAGATCGGACCGCACGTGATGCACCCGCGTGACTCGACCGAGCGGTTCCTCGCCTACCACAGCCAGAACGCCGCGCTCGACGAGACCCGCTCCTGGATCGCCGGGGAAGTGAACGCCCAGCTGCGGCGCCAGCGGCTCCTCGAGGCCGGCATCGACAGCGCCAGGGTCCCGGACCTGTTCGTGAGCTTCGACGGCACGCCCCAGGGGCTGTACTCCCGGGACCCGGCGACGGGGCGGATCACCGATGCGCCGGAGCGCAGCGAGCGCGCGGTGGTGTTCGCGCCGATGGCGGTGATGCTCCTGATGTTCATGATGCTGATGTGGGGGGCGGTGCCCCAGCTCAACGCGACGATGCAGGAGAAGAGCCAGCGGATCGCGGAGGTAGTGCTCGGTGCGGTCCGACCGTTCGAGTTCATGGCGGGCAAGCTGCTGGGCGGTGTGGCGATCGCCCTCACGGCGTCGGCGGTCTACGCAGGGGTGGGGTTGTACGCCCTCGCGGCCCTCGGCTTGTCGGGGCTGATGCCGGGTGCGGCCGTCGCCTGGTTCTTCGTCTACATGCTGCTGGCCGTCGCGATGTACGGGGCGCTGTTCGCCGCCCTGGGCGCGGCCTGCAACGACCCGATCGAGGCGCAGAGCATCTCGTTCCTCGGGATGCTGCCGATGATCATCCCGACGTTCCTACTGCTCCCGATCGTGACGCAGCCCAACAGTGGGTTCGCGACCGGGATGTCGCTGGTGCCCCTGTGGACGCCGATGCTGATGCTGATGCGGCGCGCGACGCCCGGCGGGGTACCGGCGTGGCAGCCGTGGGTGGCGCTGGTGGGGATGGTGGCGACGACGGTGCTGCTCGTGTGGGTCGGCGGTCGCGTCTTCCGGGTCGCGATCCTGATGCAGGGGACGCCACCGAAGCTCAAGAACATGGTCCGCTGGGCGGTGCGGGGTTGAGGCGCTACCATCACGTCGGCTTCCCCACGGCGGGCCCGCGCCCGGGCGAGCGGCACCTCGCCGAGTATGGC
>VEPF01000311.1 GCA_012027055.1 Gemmatimonadota bacterium
CCCCTGATGGGCGGCGTGGCAGTGCCCACGAAGATGCCGCACGTCTTCGTCGTTCCCTCCAGCCCGTTCACCTGCTGCTCGGCAGGCATGTCGTACCGGCTCGTCGCGCTCCAGCCCGTGGCCGACGCCTCGGCGATCCGGATTACGACCCCGGCGGACGGCCCGCTGTACCCCCAGCTCGAGGTGGTGTCCAGCAGCTCGGCCAGGGTGTCGGCGTAGGTCGCGTGGTCCGCGAAGTACGACTCCTGCGCGGTCACCAGGTTGCGCAGGTCGGACAGCATGGCGCGGACAAGGCCGGCATCGGGCCCCGGGCGCGAGAGACCGGCCAGGATCCCTATGATGACGAGGACTCCGTAGCTCGCCGTCTGGACGATGAGGGACCCCTTCACGCTGCGGCGGAACCATCCCGGCGTGCCCCGCACACAGAGGGCGACGAACGGCCACTCGAGCACGAGGGTGAGCACATATGTCGCGACGACGAGGACGAGCGCCGCCCCCGGGTCGTCGCGGAGGTCGTGGCCCGGCAGCGCCCCGATGAGCGCCAGCCCGATCCACGACGTGAGGAGGTTGGCGGGGATCATGAGTGCGGCGCACCGCGCAGCCTCCAGACGGAATACTCTGGCCAGGATGGCGCCTTCGAGCACGCCCAGCAGGAGAGTGGCCACCCAGAAGTAGGGTGACGTCCCCGACACCCACGGTGTGATGGTATCCGCCACCGCCACGCTCTGAACGAGCATCAGGACCGCGAGGATCTGAATGGCTCGGGCACGAGGACCTCCCGCGCTGCTGGTGAATCGCGGTCGATGCCTGCGCGGCTACGGTGCAGCCCGCGCGGCGGGACGTCAAGTGAGCCGCGCCTGCGGGATGCGATCCGACGACCCCGCTCCAGAGGTGGTCCCCGTCGCGCGCGCCTGGCGGCGGACCGGAGCGACAACGGCGGGTGGACCGCCCCGTACGTGGTCGCCGGTGCCGGGCTCGCACTCGAAGGCGTCGTGTTCGGGGCATCGGCGGTCGCCGGCTTCGAGAAGACGAGCCGGTGCCGGAGGGCAGTGCGCCAGCTCGCCGAACGCGGCGCGGGCAGCGCGGCCGCGGTGCCGCCGAGGTAGGCGCAGGCGAATGCGCCACACGCACGACGGGGCGTCTCGCGGCGCCCCGGACACGCGAGGTGCGGGGATGCAATCCATGACCGGACGCACACGGGCCTTCCTCCTGATCGGCATCGTGCTCGCCGGGGGGGCCCGACTGGGAGCGCAGCAGATGGCGCGGAAGGACGTCACGATGCAGGAACAGACAACGCTCGGATGGCCGGTGCTGGACCGGCTCATTCGGCGCTGCGACGGCCGGGTGTACGGGGCGGATGGGTCCGAGATCCTCTGGGAGGCGTTCACCTCGCCCGCCGCGGTGGACGACATCCTGGCCGCCTACCGGGCTCGGCTGACGGACTTCCGCGCGGAACCGACGCGCGACGGGTGGCGTTTCCGCGCGACGAGCGGGGAGCGGATCACGGGCACGCTGGGGATCGGACCGACTCCGCCGCCCTTCCTCAGGGACTGCCCGGCCGCGCCAGCGGGCACGCGGACGTTCGTCACGTTCTCGCAGATGTTGCGGCGGTGATCGCGGCCCCCGAGCACGATCCGGACGGGAGGCAGCGTATCCGCGAGACCGGCCGCTGGCCCGACACGAGGTGACCCGCGGGACCACCTGCCGGGCGCCGGCTGCGGCTGCGCGTGCTGCCGGCATTCGCTGTACGAGAGGGTGTTCCAGTGCGGCGGTTCTACCGCCGCGGCTCCCCCCGCGTCTCCCGTCCCGGCGGCAGGCGCGGGAACGCCACGCCAAGTGCGACCGCCTCGCCGTCCCAGTAGCCACTCAGCTCCGCGAACCGCTTGACCTGCCAGCCGCTGAGCGGGTTGCCGACGGTGAGCGTGCGGGCGGCCGTGTCCACGGCCAGCAGCGCCACGGCGTGGCGGATGGTCGTCGCGAGCACGGGCTCGTTCACGTGCAGGATCGCGGGGCCGAGGTGCCGCAAGCTGTCCGCCGTCAGGTGGCGGCGGAACGCGGGAGTGAGGCCCAGGGTGCGGAGGGCGCGCAGCTCGGCCCGTGCGCTCGAGCCTTCCCTGGTCGTGCCGGCGAGCCGCACGGCGTCGCGCTCCGTCATGCCCGAGTCCAATCCGGTGAAGCGCGCCAGGGTGGCGATGGCGGCCGGCGCGCAGGTGTACGGCGTGGTCTGTATCACGATGCCATCGAGCTCCGCAGAGGGCCGGAGGATCCCCGTCACGGGAAGCGAGCGATAGAGGAGGAACGCGGTCGCGAGGACTAGCACGGCGCTGCCGCCCAGGAGCTGCCGCCGTCGGGCCCGGTCGCGGCGGCCCCCCCACTCCAGGCCGAGGAGCAATCCCAAGGCGACCGCCGCGAGCGCCCGGGCGCCGTCCCAGATCATCGCCTCCGAATAGAGCGCGAACCAGGTAGGCATCCAGGCGAGACGGGGTCCCCAGTACAGGGTCGCGCCGAGCGCGGCGATGCCGAGGAACACGGCGTAGGCCAGGACATGTCTGCCGGTGAGGGCGTTCGCGGCGGTCACGCCGCGGCGCGCGAGCGTCCGTCCC
>VEPF01000035.1:0-874 GCA_012027055.1 Gemmatimonadota bacterium
ATCCTCCATTCATGCCCTCACCCCCGGCCCCTCTCCCAAGGGAGAGGGGAGAGACGAGCACCTATGGAATACGAAATCTCAGCCGACCTGCGCCCACCCGAGTCCGCCGACTGGTTTCCAGTGGGTCTTCGCGAACCGCCTACCCGCTGGCTGCGCGGCCGGCTCGACGAGATCATCCCCGCCCTGCCGCGCTTCGACCGCGGGACGTTCGCCATGGCGCCCGAGTGCGAAGGTTCCTGGCACCCGAACGAGCTGCTCGACCTCATCTCCACGCGCGAGGAGGGCGACGGCTCTTGGGTGCGACGCCCCCTGGCGGTGGTTTCGCGGGCCTACCGCCTCATCGGCCATCGGCAGGCGGCGGAAGGGCTCGCGGAATCCCTCGCGGAGCTGGGCATCGATGCGGCCTCGCTCGACACCCACGCCACGCTGGACCGCTACGGTGCGAGGCTCTCGCTCGAGATCAACTTCGGCGCCGAGTGGATGCTGCAGCCGGGCGACGGGCATCCCCTCGTGCTGCAGCTGCGGTGCCTCAATTCCGTCGATGGCTCGGCGGTGTTTCAGGTGTTCTGCACGTGGTATCGCCTCGTGTGCACCAACGGTCTCGTGGTGGGCTTCTCGGGCGAGGCCGGCCGGCTGGTGCACCGCGAATCGCACGCCGCGTTCGACGTGAAGGAGGAGATTGCGCGCTGGCTCGCCCTGGCGAAGGAGGACAGGCTGTCGATGGGCCGCCGGCTGGAGCGGGAATTCGCGCCCGCCCGGCTCGTGCCCTTCACCGACGGCCCGCTAAAGACCCGCTGGGGTTCGCGCGATGCCGCCCGCTTCCTGCACATCGCGCGCACGGGATTCGACGCCGAGTTCGCGGACCGCTTCCAGC
>VEPF01000035.1:884-2596 GCA_012027055.1 Gemmatimonadota bacterium
CTTCCAGCCGGGCCCGCACAGCGGGAAGGCGATGCGGCCGCCCATCGAGGTGCCGGGACGCCCCAGGGCAGCGCGCACGGAGTGGGACGTGGCGCAGGCCCTGTCCTGGATTGCCCGCGACCGGCGCGATCCGGCCGAGCACCTGCACCGCCTGCTCGACATCCCGCGCCTGCTCACGCAGTTCTGAAGGGGCGTCGATGGACATCGTGCTTGCCGAGGGCCGGCGGATCCAGATGCAGTCGCTGGAGCAGCATTTCACTTACGCCGGCGTTCTGTGCGGCCGGTTCAGCGCCGCGGACCACGACCGCCGTATCGAGAAGTTCCTGCAGCAGGCCCGCGCGCGGCTGGAGTGGCTGGGGGACGTATGCCCGCTTCCCCCGGTGCGGACCCCGCTGCCATTCAAGCCCGGCAGCTCGGCGCCGGTGGCGGAGCGGCTTCCTGCCGTCGTCTGCGTGGCGGAGTTCCTTGGCGGCGAGCCGGTGCGGGATGCGGGCGAGATGTACTCCTCGGCGGCCTTCCTGTGGTTCCAGGACGCATTCGGCTTGCCGGACGCGAAGGCGGTGCAGGCGATCCGGGCGACCGAATGGGCGAAGGTGGCAAGAGACTGGTCGATGTAGGAAAGGGACCAAATGCTCGGCGCGATCACAGGCGACATCGTCGGCTCCATCTACGAGTGGAACAACCACCGTTCGAAGGAATTTCCGTTGTTCGGACCGGGGGCCGACTACACCGATGATTCCGTGCTCACGGCGGCGGTGGCCGATGCGCTGCTGAACGGCCATCCGCCGCAGAAATCGCTCTACCTGTGGGCGACCCGGCACACTAGCCGCGGCTACGGCGGCGGCTTCGCGCGGTGGCTGCGCACGTGGGACCTGGCGCCCTACAATAGCTGGGGCAATGGCGCGGCCATGCGGGTGAGCCCGGCAGCGCTGATCGCCAACACGCTGGACGAGGCGCTGGACCTGGCCGTGAAGGTCACCGCGGTCACCCACGACCACCCGGAGGGCATCAAGGGCGCGAAGGCGACGGCGCACGCGATCTTCCTCGCGCGGTTCGGCGCGGCCCCCGTCGAGATCCGGCGGACGATCGCGGAGACCTACGGCTACGACATGGACCGCACGGTGGATTCCATCCGCCCCGGCTACCGCTTCAACGAGAGCTGCCAGGAGACGGTGCCCGAGGCACTCATCTGCGCCCTGGAAGCCACGTCGTTCGAGGACGCGATCCGCAACGCCATCTCGATTGGTGGCGATTCGGACACGGTGGCAGCCATCGCGGGCCCGGTGGCGGAAGCGCTCTTCGGCATCCCCGACGAGATCGCCACGCGCGTGATGGAGATAGTCCCGGAGGACATGCGGGAGGTCCTGTACGCGCTCTACGCCCGCACCGAGTACGCACTTCCCGTCTGCGGACTCCGGCCCGCGATCCCCGTGGCCCGGCTCAGGCCCGCCTACGAAGCGCTGCTGCCGATCGAGGATCTGCCTGGCGAACGCACGTACCGCATCCGGCTGGGCGGCGGCTGGCGGGCGTTTCTCTTCTACGGCCCCGATGCCGCGGAGTGGTTCCGGCAGCAGCTCGAGCTGGAAGAGGAATGGCGGGACAAAATGCTCCTCGACGAACCCGAGATGGTGGAGCTGGTGATGAAGGCTTGGCCGGGGTGAGGCCCTAACCCCGGACCCCTCTCCCGAGGGAGAGGGGAGACACCAGCCTAC
>VEPF01000350.1:0-544 GCA_012027055.1 Gemmatimonadota bacterium
GGGCGAGACCTCGGGCTCGCTGCCTGCCGCGCTGCGCAACGGCAGCCAGTTCTACGAACGCGATGTCAGGGATGCGCTGGTCGGGCTGCTGAAAATGCTGGAACCCGCGATGACCGTCATCCTGGGAGGGATGCTGGGGCTGATCATGTTTTCCGTGCTGAGCCCCATCTATGACGTGTTCGGCAAATTCAAATTCTAGGCGATGTTCAGCCGGCTGATCCTGTGCGCTTCCCCGGGCTGCCTCGCGGCGGGATGCTGGCGCCTGGGGCGCTGCGTGGACAGCGCCGAGTTCGCGCACGGCGAACAAGGCCGGCAAGGGCTGGGCCGCTTCCTGCAGGGATACGCCGGCGTTCCGCTGTACCTGGTGGTCGATACGACGGAGGAAGATTACCGCGTCGAGGTCTTGCCGCATGCGGCCGGCGCGGCCGGGCGCGAAATGCTGGCGCGCCGTCTGGGCCAGGTTTACCGCAGCCAGCGCTACCGCGCCGCCCAATTCCTCGGGCGCGAGCAGGAAAAGCGCCAGGGCGACCGCTTCCTGTTCGTG
>VEPF01000350.1:554-1304 GCA_012027055.1 Gemmatimonadota bacterium
CCGACTGTATCGACCCCTGGCTGCCGGCGATCGAGGCGCCGGCGGTGCCGCTCGCCGGGATCTACCTGCTGCCGACAGTCAGCCAGTTGCTGCTGCAAGCCCTGAACATCCGGGCGCCGCACTTGCTGCTGGCGGCCAGGCTGCATGACGGCGTGCGGCTGAGCTACTTCCGGTACGGCAGGCTGCACTGGAGCCGGCTGGTCGCGGCCGGCGGCATGGACGAAGGCACTGCGGTGAAATTGCTGTGCGCCGAAGTCGAGCAGCCCCGGCTCGCGCTGTTCGGCCTGCGGCTGATCGGCATGGATACGCCGCTCAGGCTGGTGCTGGCCGGCATCGGGGACGGGGTAGGCCGGGAGCTCGATGCTGCCGCGCGGCGGCTGGAAATCGTGGCGCTGGACGCGAAGGCGGCTGGCCGGCGCTTCCGTTTGCGGGAGGCGGCGCCGGACCGGTTCGCGGAGCTGCTGCACATGCATGCGCTGGCATGGCGCACGCCGCAGGCCAACCTGGCCACGCCAGCGCAGACCGGGGTGCTGTTGGCGAACCGGCTGCGCGGCGCGATCAACCTTGCCGGCGCCACGGCAGCGCTGGGCGGCATCGCCTTGTCCGCGCACCTGTTGCAGCAGGCGGCCGGGCATGGCCGCCAGGCGGCGCTGGCGCAAATCCAGGCCGCCGGGCTGGAAGCGCGGGAGCGGGAAGCGGCGCGCGGCCTGTCGCGGCCTGCGTATTCCGGCAGCGAGATGAACGCCGCCG
>VEPF01000350.1:1314-2188 GCA_012027055.1 Gemmatimonadota bacterium
CTGGCGCAGCGGCTGGCCGGGGAGGCGAAAACCCCGGCGCGGCTGATGCGGGCGGTCGGCGCTGCGCTGGACCAGATACCGGAGCCGCGGCTCAACCGCCTGCGCTGGACACTGGCGGAGGATCCCGGCCTGCAGGACGACGGGTTATACGAAATCGGCTTCGTCGAGGGCGAAATCGGCACGCCCGCGGGAGATGACCGCGTGTACCGCGAGGGCATCACGCGCCTGGCCGGGCTGCTCGGCAACGACGATGCGGTGCAGCGCGTCGAGATTGTCCGGCAGCCGGCGGCGGCTGGGCTGCAAGGCAATACCGCGGCAAACCCGGCGCCGCACGCGGCCGTCTCGTTCGCGCTCAAGGTATGGCTGAAGCGATGAGCGACGGGATGGATCGGGGGAGCCGCATCCTGCCGGCGCTGCGGCTGCCGCTCGGGATGTTCGCCGTGGCGGCGCTGGCCGCGGCTTCGCTAGCCGGCTTCTCCTGGCACAGGGAATGCGAGGCGCAGCGGGCGCTGCAGGCGCAGTACGGCAGGCTGGCCCAGGCGCGCCAGCGTTCCGTTGCCGCCAGCGCCGAGCGCGCCGCCGCCGCCAGCTACCAGCCGCTGTTCCGACGGCTGGTGCAGCAGGGATTCGTCGGCGCCGAACGGCGCAGCGAATGGATCGACGATCTGCGTGCCGCAAGCCGGCAGCACCCGCTATTCGGCATCGCATATTCCATCGGCGCGCAGCAGGATTACCGGCCGCGCTTCCTGGCCAGCCCGGCAGCGTTTTCGCTGCGCCGTTCGGAGATGAACATCGATATTCCGCTGCTGCACGAAAACGACCTGCTCGCCGTGCTCGACGGTATGCGCGCCGACCGGCGTGCCATGTTCCAGCC
>VEPF01000350.1:2198-2591 GCA_012027055.1 Gemmatimonadota bacterium
TCCTGTCGCCGGCGCTGCGCGCCGGCCTGGAAGCGTGGCGGGTGGACGAGGCGCCGGGGAATGCCGTCGGAATCCGCGGGAAAACCGCGGCAAAGCCGGCCGGGGTGCGGGCAACGGCTCCGGCAACGGTGAGCGTGGCAGGCTATGTGAGCCGCAGTGACGGCAAGACCACGGTATGGGTTGACGGCATTCCGCTGGCGAACGAAAAAACGGCGGACGAGCTGCGCAGCCTGCCGCTGCCGGGTATCCGCTAGGATGTCCGCGCCTTTCCCCGGCAATTGCCGCGCCCTGCGGCAGCGCGGCCTGGTGCTGGTCATGCTGGCATTCCTGGTCGGTCTTGCGGCAGCAGCCTGCCTCGTGCATGCGAGGAGCAGCGCGAACCTTCAGATGCAG
>VEPF01000183.1:0-5603 GCA_012027055.1 Gemmatimonadota bacterium
CTGGACCGCGGCGGCGGGGGCCCGGGCCGCCGGCATCCGGCTGGCCCTCTGCTCGGGCCGGCCGGCGTTCGGGGCGACGCGCGAGTTGGCGCTCCGGCTGGACCCGAAAGGCTGGCATTGCTTCCAGATCGGTGCCAGCGTGGTACAGCCGGACCGCGGCCGCACGCACTCGACTCCGCTGCCGGCCGGGGCCGTGGACGCGCTGGTGGCCCGCGGCCGGGCCCGGGGCCGGCTGCTCGAGCTTTACACGGACGACGATTACGCCTTCGAGGGACCGCCCGCGCGCGCCCGCCAGCACGCGGCGCTGCTCGGGTTGCCCTTCCGGCCGCGGCCGTTCGCCGCGCTCGCGGGCGTGATCGTGCGGGGCCAGTGGCTGGTGGGCCACGCCGAGACGGAGGGCGTACTGGCGGAGCCGTACCCGGGACTGGAGCTGTCGCTCTCGTTCTCGCCGGCCATGCCGGAGACGCGCTTCATCAACATCACCGCGGCCGGCGTGGACAAGGGCAGTGCGGTGCGCGCCATCGCCGCGGAGTACGGACTGCCGCTGGCGCGCGTGATGTTCGTGGGTGACAGCGGGAATGACGCCAGTGCCCTGGCGATCGTGGGCTGGCCGGTCGCCATGGCCAATGCCGAGCCCGAGGCGAGGGCGCCGGCGAGGGTGACGGTTGGCCATGTCGATGACGGCGGTGTGGCGGAAGCACTCCGGCTCGCGGAGCACGCGGGCAACTGATCGACGGCAGGGAGCCGGGTTCCCGGTTCGGCTGATCATGGGCATCATGAAGCGGGCGGCGGGCCGCGCCCGCCCCGTGCTGGTCTGGGCGGCGGCTCTGGGTTTCGCCTGGCCGGTCGCCGCGCAGGAGGCCCGGCAGCTCTCTCCCGACGAGAGCGTGCGCCTGGGTCTCGAGCACCACCCCAGGCTCCGCGCCGCGCGCGCGGATGCGGCCGGCGCCCGCGCGCTCTGGCGGGCCGCCCGCGCCGCCGGGCTCCCGTCGCTCGGCACCCAGGCGAACTACCTGCGGCTCAGCGGCAACATCCCCGACATCGAGTTCACGCTGCCGGGCAGCGACAGCACCTTCACGTTCCAGGGCGTGGAGCTGAACCGGTACAGCGCGGAGCTCACCATCGCGCAACCGCTCTTCACCTTCGGCCGCGTCGCCAACCGCACCCGGGCCGCGGCCCGGACCGCGGACGCGGCAGAGCTCGCGGTGGAGCAGGAGCGAGCCGACGTCGCCTTCGAGATCCGGCGGGCTTACTGGCAGCTGCAGAGCGCGCTCGCGCTCCAGGCCTCGCTCGCGACCGCGCTGCAGCAGGTGGACGAGCACGCGCGGGACGTGCGCGACCGGCTCGCGGAGGGTACCGCGCTGAACCGCGATCTGCTGGTCGCGCAGTCCCGCCGTTCCGCAGTGCTGCTCGAGCAGGTGGAGGCGGACAACGGCGTGCGCGTGGCGCAGCTCGAGCTGAACCGGCTGATCGGGCTGCCGCTCGACAGCGATGTCCGGCCCGGCGTCGCGGCCGCGCTGGCGGAGAGCGATCCCGCCCTGGACGCGCTCGCCGCAACGGCGCTCGAACGGCGGCCGGCGCTGCGCGCGCTGGCCCAGCAGGTGCTCGCGCTCGAGGCCGAGCGGCGCGCCGCGCGCGGGGAGCGCCTGCCGCGCATCGACCTGACCGGCCGTTACCAGTACTCCCGCCCCAATCCGTACTTCTTCGTGGAGCAGGACCGGTTCCGGCGCACCTGGGAGCTGGGGCTCACAGGCCAGTGGAGCATCTGGGAGGGCGGCCGGCAGTCGGCGCTGGCCGCGGACGCGCGCGCCCGTCTCGCGGCCGCTCCGGCCCGCCTCCCGGACGCCCGCGCGCAGGCGGCCGTGGAAGTGGCGCGCCAGCAGCTGGAGGTGCGGCGGGCCCGGGCGGCCGCGGCCGCCGCGGAAACGCACGTGCGCGAGGCGGAGGAATCGTTCCGCGTGCTGCGGCAGCAGTACCAGGAGGGGGCCGCGCTGTCGCTCGAGGTGCTCGATGCGGAGCAGGAGTTCCGGCGCGCGCAGGCCCGGCACGCAGCCGCGCTCGCGGACTACGAGATCGCGCGCGCCGCAGTGCGCCGCCTCGTCGGCGAGGTATGGTGAGCATGGCCGCGTCCGTGGTCTTCCGCGCCCGCGCCGTCACCAAGATCTACGAGATGGGCGAGGTGCGCGTGCAGGCGCTCCGCGGCATCGACCTCGAGCTCTACGCGGGCGAGCTGGTGGTGTTGCTGGGCCCGTCCGGCAGCGGCAAGTCCACCCTGCTGAACATCCTGGGCGGCCTCGACACCGCCACCGGCGGGCAGGTGCTGTACCACGACCGGGACCTGACGCGCGCCGATGACCGGGAGCTGACGGAATACCGCCGCCACCACGTCGGCTTCGTGTTCCAGTTCTACAACCTGATCCCCAGCCTGACCGCGCGCGAGAACGTGGCCATCGTCACCGAGATCGCTCACGATCCGCTCCCGCCCGCCGACGCGCTGGCGCTGGTCGGCCTGGGCGAGCGGCTCGACCATTTCCCGGCCCAGCTCTCGGGCGGCGAGCAGCAGCGGGTGGCGATCGCCCGCGCCGTCGCCAAGCGTCCGGCGGTGCTGCTCTGCGATGAGCCCACCGGCGCGCTCGATTCCGAGACCGGCGTGGTGGTGCTGGACGCGCTGGAGCGGGTCAACCGCGAGCTGCGCACCACCACCGCCATCATCACGCACAACGTGGCGCAGGCGGACATCGCCGAGCGGATCGTGCATCTGCGCGATGGCCTGATCACGCGCATCGAGCAGAACGACCACCGGCGGCCGGCGCGGGAGCTCGCCTGGTAGCGCCATGAAAGCGATCGACCGCAAGCTGGTGCGCGACCTGTGGGGCATGCGCGGCCAGGCCCTGGCGATCGCGTTCGTGGTGCTCGCCGGCGTGGCCACCTACATCGCCATGCGCGGCATCATGGCCGCGCTGCAGCGCTCCCTGACCGACTACTACGAGGCGTACCGCTTCGCGGACGGCTTCGCTACCCTGCGCCGCGCGCCGGAGGCGGCGCGCCGGCAGCTGCTCGACATCCCGGGCATCGCCCAGCTGGAGACGCGCGTGACCGCGCCCGTGCGCCTGGACGTGCCTGGCTTCGGCGAGCCCGTGCAGGGCGTACTGGTGTCGGTGCCGGAAGGGCAGCAGCCGCTGCTCAACCAGCTGGTGCTCCGCGCCGGCCGCCTGGTCGCGCCTGGGCACCCGGACGAGGTGCTGCTCAACGAGGTGTTCGCCCAGGCCCAGGGGCTCCGGCCCGGGGATCGGCTGGCGGCCACCGTGAACGGGCGCCGGCGCAATTTCACGGTGGTGGGGATCGCGCTCTCGCCCGAGTACCTGCTGCAGATGCAGCCGGGCACGCTGTTCGTGGACCCGGCCCGCTTCGGCGTGCTGTGGCTGGGGCGCGAGGCCCTCGCCGCCGCCTGCGACATGCGGGGCGCGTTCAACGACGTGACCTTCAGCTTCGCGGCGGGAACGCGCGGCCAGGATGTGATCGAACGCATCGATCACGTGCTCGCCCGCTACGGCGGCCGGGGCGCGGTGCTGCGCAAGGACCAGTTCTCGAATTTCGCCATCCACGAGGAGTTCCGGCAGCTGCGCACCACCTCGACGCTGCTCCCCGGGATCTTCATCGCGGTCGCGGCCTTTCTGCTGAACATCGTGGTGAGCCGGCTGATCAGCCTGCAGCGCGAGCAGATCGGCGTGCTGAAGGCGTTCGGCTACACCAACACCGACGTAGGCCTGCATTACGCCAAGCTGGTGCTGCTGGTGGCCCTGGCCGGAGGTGCGGCCGGCGTGGTCGTGGGCCTCTGGCTGGCCGGACTCATGGGCGATCTCTACCTCGACTACTATCGCCTGCCCTCGCTCGACTTCAGCGCCAGCATCGGGAGCGTCATCGCCGCCCTGGTGCTGACCACGGGCGCCGCCCTGCTGGGCGTGCAGCGCGCCGTCCGCCGGGCGGTGCGCCTGTCTCCCGCCATCGCCATGCGCCCGGCGCTGCCCGCGCTCTACCACGCGACCATCATGGAACGCGTGGGCTTCCAGCGCTGGTTCGACCAGCCCACGCGCATGATCCTCCGCAACCTCGACCGGCAGCCGGTGCGCGCGCTGCTGACCGTGGTCGGCATCGCCTTCGCCTGCGCGATCCTGGTGATGGGGCTCTTCTTCGGCGATTCCTTCGACTTCATCATGCGGGTGCAGTACGGGCTGGCCGAGCGCCAGGACGTGACCGTGGTCTTCGTCGAGCCCACCTCCACCGAAGCGGTGCACGAGCTGGCGCGCATCCCCGGCGTGCAGTGGGCGGAGCCCTTCCGCAGCGTGGCCGTGAGGCTGCGCCACGGGCACCGGCAGTACGACGCGAGCCTCGAGGGGGTGCCCACCGCGGCACGGCTCCGGCGCATCATCGGCACCGACCTCGAGCCCATCGAGATCCCGGCCGGCGGCGCCGTGCTCACGGACCGGCTCGCGGAAGTGTTGCACCTGCGGCCCGGCGATTCGGTCACGGTCGAGGTGCGCGAGGGCAGCCGCCGCACCCGCTCGGTGGCGGTGGTGGGGATCGCGCGCCAGTTCATCGGCATGGCCGCCTACATGGACCTGGGCACGCTCAACCGGCTGGCGGGCGCGGGCCAGGCGGTCTCGGGCGCGCACCTGATGATCGACCGGCCCGCCGAGGCCGCGATCACGGCCGCGCTCCAGGAGCGGCCGCGCGTGGCCAGCATCCTGGCGCAGGAGCGGGCCATCGAGGCTTTCAACGAGATGGTCGATCGCAGCATGCTGACCATGACCTTCATCCTCAGCCTGGCCGCCGCCGTAATCGCCTTCGGCGTGGTCTACAACAGCGCGCGCATCGCCCTGTCCGAACGCGACCGCGAGCTGGCCAGCCTGCGCGTGCTCGGCTTCACGCGCGCCGAGATCGCCTACATCCTGCTCGGCGAGCTCACCGTGCTGACCCTCGCGGCCATCCCCGTCGGGTGCCTGCTCGGCGCCGCCTTCAGCGCCTGGGTGGTCACCTCGCTGCAGACCGACATGTACCGCTTCCCGATCGTGCTCGGCCGCGGCACCTTCGGCATGGCCGCCGCCATCGTCCTGGGCGCGGCCGTGGTCTCCGCGCTCATCGTCCGCTACCGGCTCAACCGCCTCGACCTCATTGGCGTCCTGAAAACGAGGGAATAGATGACTCCCCAGCGCCGCAGACGCGTCCTGATCACCGCCGGCGCGGTCGCCGTGCTCGCGCTGCTCGTGTGGTCGTTCCTGCCCAAGCCCGTGCCGGTGCAGACCGCCCCGGTCACGCGCGACTCCCTGCAGGTCATCGTGGAGGAGGAGGGCGAGACCCGGGTGGCGGACCGGTACGCGGTCACTGCCCCCATCGCCGGGTTCCTGCAACGCGCCAGCCTCGAGGAAGGCGACGTCGTGAGCCGCGGCCAGCCGCTGCTGCGCCTCGATCCGCCCCGCACCCAGCTCCTCGATGCGCGTACCCGGGGCGAGGCCGCGGCTCGCGTGCGCGCCGCCGCAGCGCCCGCACAGCTGGCGGAGCCCGAGCTGCAGCGCGTGCGGCGCCTGGCTGCCGCCGGCTCCGCC
>VEPF01000183.1:5613-14645 GCA_012027055.1 Gemmatimonadota bacterium
GCTGCCTGGCGGGTGGCGGAGCAGGCCGGGACCGCCGCGGCTACTGCCCTTGCCGCGCTCGACGCCGCGCGCGCGGAGGGCAGCGCGCCCGGCGAGGCGGAACTGCTGCGGGCGCCGGCCGCGGGCCGCGTCCTCTCCCTGCGCCGCCGCAGCGAGGGGCAGGTCAACCCGGGGGACACGCTGGTCGTGATCGGGGATACCGAACGCCTCGAGATTACCGCGGACGTGCTCTCGCAGGATGCCGTGCGCATCCGCCCCGGCACCCGGGTGCTGGTCGCGCAGTGGGGCGGCGAGGGGACACTGGAGGCGAGTGTGACCAGGGTGGAGCCACAGGCTCACACCGTGGTCTCATCGCTCGGCGTCGAGGAGCAGCGCGTGAACGTGGTCGCGGCCCTGGCGGGCGGCCCCCTGCCCGCCGGCCTCGGTTCCGGCTTCCGCGTACTCGCCCGGTTCGTCATCTGGGAGGGCGGCGACGTACTGCAGGTGCCGTCCAGCGCGCTCTTCCGCACCGCGGACGGCTGGGCCGTGTTCGCGGTCGAGAACGGCCGCGCGGTGGAGCGCCGGGTGCGGATCGGCCAGCAGGCGGGCCTGGCCACCCAGTTGCTGGACGGACTGGACCCGGGCACCGAAGTCATCGTGCACCCGGGCAACCAGGTCGCGGACGGAGTGCGCGTCGCAGCCGAGCGGGAGACGTCGTAGCCGCCCGTCGTCGAAGGTCCGATTGCGGCTCGCGTCCCAACCAGGGGCGCCCCGCGCCGCACTTGCCCATGTCTTCGCTGGGCCGCTCGGCGCGGGGCCCGTATCTCTTCGTTTGCCTGGCTACTGCAGCTCCAGCACGATCACCGACTTCGCCGGCAGCTGGACCGTCAGGTTCCCGCCCGCCAGTTGCGCGCCGTTGAACGGCACCGGCTGGATCGTGTTGGGTTTGTCGAAGGTGTTGTGGGCATCCATCGTGGCTCCCGTCAGGATCCGGCCCGACACCTTCGTGGCCCTCGTGCCCTGCAGCGCCACGGTCACCGTACGACCCTGGTTCGGGTCCAGGTTGGCCATGGTGACGTGCACGAGACCGTCCTTGCGCGAGGCCGACGCCGTGATCGCCGGAATCGTCTCGCCATTCACCGTGTAGCCGCCCGCGTCGTACGTGATCGGGAGCAGCGTGGCATCATGGTGCACGGTGTACATCTCGAAGACGTGGTACGTCGGAGTGAGAATGACCTTCGGGCCTTCCGTGAGGATCATCGCCTGCAGCACGTTGATGGTCTGCGCGATGTTCGCCATCCGCACCCGGTCGGCGTGCTTGTTGAAGACATCGAAGTGGATGGCGGCGACCACCGCGTCACGCAGCGAGTTCTGCTGGTACAGGAACCCCGGGTGACTGCCCGGCTCCTGGCTGTACCACGTGCCCCACTCCCCCACCACCAGCCAGATCCGCTTCTGCGGGTCGTACCGGTCCATGATCGCCGAGTGCATGGTGACCAGCTCGTCGATCCGGAGCGCGTTCCGCACGATCGCGAACCACTCGTTCTCCCCGAAGCCCGTAGCCGCCTGGATCAGCTGCGGCCCCTGCGCCGCCCCGCCCTGGGCCGGCGCGCCCGCCGGCCGCTGGCCCTGCTGCGGCAGGGGCTGCCCCGGGGCCCGGTTCGGCCGCGTGTAGTAGTGCAGGTCGATGCCCAGGTTGGCAGCCCGGCCGCCCAGGCGCGCGTTGGCCAGGAACCCCGCCATCCAGGTGGTGTCGGCGCCGTTCGGACCGGTCGCGATGAAGAACGGCGCCCGGTCACCCATGTTGCGCAGGTACTCGGCATGCCGCCGGTATTCCGTGGCGTACTCCGGCGCGGTCATGCGCCCGCCGCAGCCCCAGCTCTCGTTGCCCACGCCCCAGAACATCAGCTTCCGGCCGCCGATCAGTGACGTGCCCCCGAAAGGCTCCGCCTGGCCGTTGGCCTTGCGCAGGTTCGCCATCGGGCTGCCGCCGGGGTGGTTGATGTAGTCCCACCAGTCCACCATCTCCTGCACCGTGCCGCTGCCCACGTTGCCCACCACGAAGGCTTCCGTCCCCAGCGCCTTGACCAGCTCGAAGTACTCGTGCGTGCCGAAGCTGTTGTCCTCAACCACCCCGCCCCACGACGAGTTCACGATCGGCGCCCGCTGCGCCTGCGGCCCGATCGCGTCCTTCCAGTGGTAGTAGTCGGCGAAGCAGCCGCCCGGCCAGCGCAGCACCGGGACCTTGATCTTCTTCAGCGCAGCCACCACCTCCTGGCGCAGGTGCCAGGGGCCGTTGCCTTCCCGGTACCAGACGCCATCGTAGATGTCGCGGCCCAGCATCTCCGCGAAATGTCCGTAGATGTACCGGCTGATGACCACGCTGTCCGCGGGTGGCGCGCCATTGAGACTGCCGGCCAGCGTTTGCGCGGATGCCGCCGGCACCGCCGCGAGCACTGCCAGCATTCCGATCGTCAGTCTTGCCCTCATTCGGACCTCGGAAGTGGTATGGAATGTCAGGGGCGAGTGGAGAAAGACCGCCACAGAATGGCTCTTCCCGCCGGTGCCCGGCACGACGGCCCGGTGCGCGACATCGCTCACCGACCGCCACGAACGCACGGAGTTTCCGTGCGAGGTTAGCTGCGCCGCCCGCGCGCCCCCGCCGGCCACAGCGGCAACCACCATACGGGCAGCCATTTGGATGCCGTCGACTGGGGTCAGCATACGCCCTCGGAATCGATGCCGCCGACCAGCACTGACGCCCCCCCGAGCGAGTTCGCCCCCGGGGTAGCCTGCCTCGGTTCTCGACCGCTGCGGCGGGGTCGGGCCGGCATCCCGGCAGTGGCCTGCCTGGCCGCCGTGCTGCTGGGCGGCGCGTGCGGCGGTGATGACCCGGCGGACGTGCCGGAAGACGATCCCTGCACCGCCGCCCAGGTGTCGTATCCCACCATCGGATCGCAGGACGGAACGCGCTACGTGCGCGATCCGGAAGCCGTGCGCGAGGGCGGGAGCTACTACGTGTTCTCGACCAACGACGGGATTCCCATCCGGCGCTCGTCGGACCTGATCCACTGGACCACACTGGGGCGGGTGTTCCCGAACCAGCTCCCGTCCTGGGCGGCCGGCACGATTCCCGGGGTGCAGGCGCCCTGGGCTCCGGCGGTCGCCTGGTTCAATGGCCGCTACCACCTGTACTACTCGCTCTCCACTTTCGGCAGCCCGCGCTCCGCGATCGGGCTGAGCACCAGCCCCACCCTGAACCCCGATTCGCCGGATTACGCCTGGACCGACCGCGGCAAGGTGCTCGAGTCCTTCGCCAACTCGAACTACAACGCGATCGACCCGGCCGTGATCGAGGATGCCGAGGGCGGGCTCTGGCTGGCCTGGGGCTCCTGGTGGGATGGCATCAAGATGCGTGCGCTGGACCGGCAGACCGGATTGCTGTCCACCGCGAACTCCCAGCTGTACTCGCTCGCCCGCCGGCCGGTGGAACAGGCGATCGAGGGCGCCTACCTGATCCGGCGGGGGCAATTCTACTACCTGTTCGCGTCCTTCGACCTCTGCTGCCAGGGCGTGCAGAGCACCTACAACGTCCGCGTGGGGCGGTCCACCTCGGTGACCGGTCCCTACCTGGACCGGGACGGGGTGTCGCTGCTGAGCGGCGGCGGGACGATGGTGCTGGCCGGCTACGGCCGGGTCCGCGGGCCGGGCCACGGCTCGGTGCTGGCGCTGGGCAACGAGTACCTCCTGGTGCACCATTACTACGACAACCTGGACCAGGGGAACGCGCACCTGCAGGTGCGGCCCCTGGTCTGGGACGATGCGGGCTGGCCGGTCGCGGGCGAGCCCTATGACGGCACGCCGCCGGGCCCCCCGCCGCCCGGGGCCAGCCTGACCGGCCGCTGGGGCTACTGGGCTGCAGACGAGTATCCGCGTGCGGTGGAGCTACAGGCCGGGGGCGCGGCTCGCGCGTGCGACCGCACGGGCATCTGGTCGTACGTCTCCCCGACGCTCACCATCGAATGGCCGGCCGCCGCCGGTACCGGAGCGCGCACGGATCGGAGCACGCTGTCGGCGAGTGCCGGCTGGCTGGCGGGGAGGACGTCGGATGGCCGGATAATACGGGGGTACCGCCTGCCCTGATCGGGTTTCTCACCGGAGGTGTCCATGAGGCGCCGCAGGTTCGTCAAGCACACCGCCGCCCTGCTGGGAGGGGCGGTGGCCGGCCTGTACGGTCCCGCTCCGCTCGGCGCACTGCCAGGCGCGCGCCGGGCGCCGGACCTGGTGTTGCGGCGGGGGCTGATCCACGCAGGTACCGGAGCGGCGCCGTTCGAGGGCGACGTGGCGGTGGCGGGTGGCCGGATCGTCGAGATCGGCCCGCGGCTGAGCGCGCGCGGGGCGGAGGAGCAGGACCTGCGCGGTCTGGTGCTCGCCCCCGGCTTCATCGACGTGCACTCCCACACCGACCTGCAGCTGCTGCGCGAGCCGCGCGCGGACAGCAAGGTGCGGCAGGGTGTGACCACGGAAGTCACCGGACAGGACGGCAGCTCGGTCTGGTGGAGCGCTGCCGATTGGGAGACCGCGCGCGAGCGTTACCGGCGCGCCGGTATCGACCTGGACTTCCGCGACCTGTCGGGATTCCTGGGTTACATCGACCGCCACGGAGCCGCGCTCAACGTGGCCAGCATGGTGGGCGCGGGCACGGTGCGCGAGCAGGTCATTGGCATGGCCGACCGCCCCGCGACCGAGGCGGAGCTGGCCGCCATGGTGGCGCTGGTCCGCGAGGCGCTCGCGGGCGGGGCCTGTGGCCTTTCGTCGGGGCTCGAGTACACCCCGGGCGGGTTCGCGGATGCGGCCGAGCTGGAGGCGCTCGCCGCGCCGCTGCGCGGCACGGGACTGCCGTTCGCGAGCCACATGCGCAACGAGGATGACCGGCTGCTGGCAGCCATCGAGGAGGTGGTCGGAGTCGGCCAGCGCGCGGACGTGGCCGTGCAGGTCTCCCACCTCAAGACGCAGGGGCAGCGCAACTGGTGGAAGACGGACACGGTGCTGCGGCTGCTCGAGTCCGCGCGTGCCAGCGGCGGCGACGTCGGTTTCGACTGCTACCCGTACATCGCCTACGCGACCGGCCTGTCCAACCTCTTCCCGCTCTGGGCCAGGGAGGGGAGCACGGACGACTTTCTGGCCCGGCTGCGGGACCCCGGCCTGGCACCGCGCATCGAGCGCGCGGTGCGCGACAAGATCGCGCTGCTCGGGTCCTGGGACGCGATCCAGCTGACAGCGGCGGCGAACCCGGAGTACGCCTGGGTCGCGGGCCGGCGTCTGGGCGCGCTGGCCCAGGCGCGCGGGCAGGAACCGTACGCGCTGCTGCTCGACATCATCGCCGGCGATCGCGCCCGCACCGGCACGGTCGGCTTCGGCATGGACGAGGCGCTCGTCGCCCGCCTGCTGGCGCACCCGCTCGCCATGGTCTGCTCCGATGGCGGCGTGGTGTCGCGCGCCGATGGGACGCCGCACCCGCGCAACTACGGCACGTTCCCCCGCGTGCTCGGCCGCTTCTGCCGCGAGCTGAAGGCGCTGCCCCTGGCGGACGCGATCCACAAGATGACCGCCCGTCCCGCGGCGCGCTTGCGGCTCGCCGACCGCGGCCGGATCGCCGTGGGAGCCATTGCCGATCTCGTCGCATTCGATCCGGACACCGTGGCCGACCGCGCTACCTTCGAGGAGCCGCACCAGTACCCGGTGGGCATCCCGCACGTACTGGTGAATGGTACGTTCGTGATTCGCGCCGGCGAGCATACCGGGGCGGCGCCGGGCCGCGCGGTGCGGCCCGCCCCCGCCGCCGGCTGAGGCGCGCCGGCCTCCGGCGCACCCGCCGAGGACGTCATGCGCCTGGCAATCGTCGTCTGCATGCTGTTTGCCGCCCTCTTCGGCGCGGCCGGCTGCCGCGTTCCGGATGAGCCGGCGCCTTACGATGACGGCCACTATGCGCTCAGCCTGGGAGTCACGGTCGCGCCCGCTACCATCACCGTGAACGCGGGGAATACCGCATCGGTGATCGTCGCGGTGGCCCGGGGCGGCGGGTTATCTGGCAGTGTCTACCTGCGGGCCGCGGGTGTGCCGGGCGGAGTCGCCGTTGGCTTTTCGCCCCACCCGCTGAGCGGCGCGATCTTGGGCAGCACCCTGACCATCGCCGCGGCGCCCGCGGCCGCGCCTGACCGGTACCCGCTGACGGTGCACGCTTCGCTGGGCGCGTATGAAGCCACCGCCACGCTCACCCTCGAGATCAGGTAACGGGCGGGGGTGGTCACGCGGGCGCCGCGGACGGTGTTTCCGGGCTGACCGGTGACGTCTATCTTGGGGCGAGGCGGACCCTGAGAACCCCGATCGTCCGCGTAGCCAGGCCGCGCACACGTTGCGCAGGTCGGGTAGCGCGGCCAGCCCCGCGAACCCTCCCGGTCCCGAGCCCGCCCGGCACTGCCGTCCGGCAGTGACTCAGCTCATCGACAGACCTGGTGCTCGACGGAGGGCCCATGGGCCGCCTGAGTGCTTCGACGGTGCTGCTGGCTGCCGCCTGCCTGGCCGCCTGCGGCGGCGGCGATTCCACCTCGCCCAGCGACAACGACCCGCCCAACAGGACGCTTGACATCGCCGTGACGCCGGGCACCGTGGCCGTGCCGGCCGGCAGCAGCGGCAGCGTGAGCGTGGCCATCACGCGCGGCGGCGGCTGGTCGGGCAATGTCACCCTGCAGATCGAGGGCGTGCCGGCGGGAGTCACGGCCAGCTTCGCGCCCGCGTCGCTCACCGGCACGGCCACCGGCAGCACGCTCAACGTCACCGTGGCCGCAGCGGCGGCGGTCGGCCGCTCGCTGATGACGGTGCGCGCCAGCTCGTCCAACGTGAATGACGCCGCGGCGCAGCTGTGGCTCGACATCCCGGCGCCGCCCGACTACTCGCTCCGTATGGCGAGGGACACGCTCAGCGTGATCCAGGGCGCGCCCGGCCAGGTGGACGTGAACATCACGCGCGTGAGCGGCTTCGCGGGCGGCGTGACGCTGGCCCTCGAAGGCGCGCCGGCGGGGGTGACGGGCACGTTCACGCCCAATCCCGCCACCGCGGACCGGAGCACGCTGGCGCTGCAGGTCGCGGCAGCGGTGGCGAGCGGCCGGTATCCGCTCACGATCCGGGGCACCGCCACGGGCCTGACCGCGCACACCACGAACCTGGTGCTGGACGTGGTCAGTTCCGCGGTGCCGGGCTACACGCTCACGGTCACGCCCGCGGCGGTCACGCTGGTACCGGGCGGCAATGTCCCGGTGAACGTGACGATTCGCCGCTCCGGGGGCTTCACCGGCGGCGTGTCGGTCGGCGTGCAGGGCCACCCCACCGGAGTGACCTGGAGCGTATCCCCGGTGCTGGTCACGGACTCGCTGGCCACCATCACGCTGGCCGCGAGCTTCGCGGTCACGCCGGGCACGTACGCGCTGACCGTCTGGGGCAGTGCCGCGGGCCTGTCCAACCGGGAGGCTCCGCTGCAGTTGACGGTGCCGGTTGCCCCGGGGTTTTCGCTGAGTCTCTCCAATTCCGCCATCACCAGCGCTCCCGGCGGGGCACCCCAGACGGTGAGCGTGCAGCTCACGCGCACGGGCGGTTTCGCCGATACGGTGCGGCTCGCCATGACCGGCCTGCCGGCAGGCATCACGGCCACGTTCACCCCCGCGGCCACCGTCGGCAACGCGCAGCTCACCATCGCGGTCACCACCGCGGATGCGGGAACCTACACGGGCACGGTGCGCGCCAACGCCACCGGGCTGGCGGAGCGCACGGCCACCATCTCGGTGACGGTCATCGCCGGCACCGACGTCGTCTGGCGCTTCTGCAGTCCGATCCCCTCGCCCGTGTTCTTCGCGTTCCAGGACGGGGTGAGCCCCTACGTGACCATCACCCCGGCAGGCGATGGCTCCTACGTGACCAGCGTGGGGTCCGGGAAGGGCGCGGTGGTGATCGTGCAGCCCGGGCTGCCGGATACGGCCAGCGGCAACGTACCGGGCCCGGCCGGCAACGTCTCGGCCAGCACGCTCCCGGCGGCCGGCTACACCACCTACATGTATTACGGCTCCGTCACTGACCTGCAGCAACTGGCGCAGACGCAGTGCCCGGCCACGGGCACGACCAAGACGGTGTACGGCACGATCGCGGGCGTGCCCGCCGGCAGTGCCTGGAGTGTCGGGCTCGGCGGCGGCACCGCAGTCGGCGTGCCGCCGGCGGCCGGCTCGGCGTTCACGCTGTCCGGCGTGCTACCGGGTGCTCGCGACCTGGCGGCGGGGCGCGCTGCGTACGGCGTGAACCAGGTGTTGGCCAATGCGTTCGTCATCCGCCGGGATGTGGATGCGCCGGACGGCGCCACGCTGCCAGTCATTGACTTCGGCGGCGGCGAGGCGGTCGCGGCAGCGACGGGCACCATCATGGTGAGCCAGATCCCGGCGGGTACCACGGCGGAGGTGGGGCTCGGCTTCCGGACCGGCAACGGCACCAGCGTGCTGACCGGGCAGCTGGATTCGGTGACCAGCGCGACCCGCCCGATCGCGGGCGTACCCGCGGCCCGGCTCCGCGCCGGCGACCTGCACATGGCCATCGTGAGCAACGAGGCCAGCAGCGTGGAGCCGGGCGCCACGCTCTTCGCCGCGCAGGTGGGCAGCTGGCCCGTCACCCAGGCCACCGCGCCGCCGCTCCCGACCGTGGACGTCTACGCGACTACACCCATCGTCCGCATGCGGGCCCGGGGCGTGCTCGGGGCGACGGGCTCCGCCTACGGCAGCATGGTACGCGCGTCCTTCATCCAGGCCTCCGCGCAGCGGGCCACGGTGGTCTACCAGACCCGCGGCAACATCGGCACCACGCAGAACTTCGAGATCCGCACCGGCGGATACAACACGCTCGCCGGCTGGAACGAGTCGCTGTACGGCTTCCAGGTGGGCGTGGCCACCAGCTTCGCGGTGGCGCAGACCAATACCGGTTACGTGCTCGTGCCCGCGGACGGGACCGTCGCCCGC
>VEPF01000181.1 GCA_012027055.1 Gemmatimonadota bacterium
CGGGGCGGGCGGGACGTCGGCGCTGGGGATGGACTCACTCATGACGGGACGCGGACAGGCACGGCAGGCGCGCCACGCGCGGGGCACGTGCTGATCGAGCTCCGGAGCGCGGGCAAGCGCTACGGCCGGCGGCCGGGCGTGATCGCGTTGCGCCCGACCAACCTGGCGGTTGCGGCCGGCGAGGTGTGCGCGGTGGTGGGGCCGAACGGCGCCGGCAAGAGCACCCTGCTGGCGCTGGCGCTGGGGTTCCTGCGGCCGACCACGGGGCAGGTGTTGCTGGTCGGTGCGCCGCCGCGGGACCGGCACCGCGCGGGCGGCGTCGCGTATCTGCCGGAGCGCTTCTCGCTCCCGGCCCGGTGGACCGTGGCGGGCGCGTTGCGCGGGCTGGCCGCGCTCGATCGCGAGCCGGACCCGGGCGCGCGTGTGGCGGCCGTGCTGGCGCGCTGCGGGCTGGAGGAGGTGCGCGCGCGTCCGATCGGTGAGCTGTCGCGCGGCCTGCTGCAGCGGGTGGGCATCGCGCAGGCCTGGCTCGCGCCGGCACAGGTGCTGGTGCTGGATGAGCCCACCGAGGGCCTCGACCCGCTCTGGCGCCTGCGGCTGCGTGAGCTGGTGGCGGAACGCCGCGCGGCGGGTGCGGCGGTATTGCTGGCCAGCCACGACCTGGCCGAGGTCGAGCGCATGGCGGACCGCGTGGTCCTGCTGGAGCGCGGGGAAGTCCGTGGGGTCCTGCCCGCTCGCGGCCCAGCCGGCGCGGGCGAGTACCGCCAGACCCTGCTGGCCGGCGCCGAGCACGTACCGGAGGTCTTTCCCGGTGCGACGCTCGAGGACACCGGCACGTTCCGGATCGCCGTGGCGGACGCGCACGAGCTGAGCACCCGCCTGGCCGCGCTGCTCGCGCGCGGCGCGGTGGTCGTGTCGGTCCGGCCCGCCGTCCTGGAAGAGCGCATCCGTCCTGCCTACGAGGAGCGGCCGTGATGCGCGCGTGGCTCGGCCTGGAGCTGGCGCGCCTGCGCGGCCGTATCCTGGGACTGCTCGCGTTCGGTGCGCTCTTCATCGCGGCCGCGCTCACGGCACGCCTGGTAGGTGGCCACGGCGACCAGGTGGACTTCGAGGCCGTCATGCAGGTGGGTGGCTATCCCCTGCTTTCCGCGCTGCTGCTCACCGGCTGGGTAGTGGGCCGCTTCCCACTGCTCGCGGCCCAGGTGCTCATGGCCGGCGTCTTCAGCGAGCCACGCGAGCGCGGCCTGGCGCGGTTGCTCGAGGCGCGCGCGCGGCCGCCGCTCGCGCTGCTCGCGTTCCGCGTCCTGCTCGCGCTGCTGCTCGCCCTCGCCGTCGCCCTGGCGGTGCTGATCTCTTTCGACGCCGTGATGCTCGGGCGCGGCCCGGGTGTCCAGCTCCTGGTGCTGGCCGGCGCGCACGTGCTCACCTTCGGCGCCCTGACCGCACTGCTCTCCACCATGACGCGCGGCGATGGCTGGGCGGCGGCGTTCCTGGTCATCGTGGCGAGCATCTGGCAGGCACTGCTGCGTAGCGGCATGCTCGGCACCGCCCCGCCCGGCATCCGCGAGGTCGTGACCGTGATCCTGCCCCCGCAGGGCGCGCTGCTGCAGCTCGAGAATGCGTTCGCCGGCGATCTTCCGGTGCCGTGGCACGCGCTCGCCTACGCCGCCCTGTACGCGGCACTCGCCCTGCTGCTCGCGGGCGTCGTGGCGCGGCGGCGGGAGGTGTAGCGGAGAGCTCATGCCCCGCCGGCCCCGTCCGGGCCCGGCGGCGGCCGCCGCTGTGAGCGTCTCCGCGCCGCCCGGCGCGGCAGCGGGAGCGTCAGGGGAGCTGCAGCAGTCCGGCAATGGCCGGGGCGACATCCGTGATCGCGTGCAGTCCGGCCGCGATCTCGGCGTGGCGCTCGCCGATCACCACGCCCAACGCGGCGTGCCGGGTATGACCGCCGCGGATGTCCTCGATGTTGCCGTGGTCGCTGGCCACCAGCGTGAGCAGGTCGGGCGGCGCGGCTGCCGTCAGGCCTCCCAGGAATTCGTCCACCAGCTCCAGCGCGGCCACGGCCGCGGCCATGTCGCCCAGGTGGCCGGCCGCATCCGTGCTGTAGTGCGCGAAGACCGTCAGCTCGTGCCGCGCCGCGATGCGCGCCAGGTTGGCGCCCGCCTCCGCGCCCGAGATGCGGGGCAGCGAACTGCGGTTCAGCCGCTCCCGCCAGACCTCGTTCACGATCTCGCTCGCCACCGCGTCGCCCCGCTCCAGCGCGGGCGTGTGGCGCGTGAGCAGGCCGGCCGCCCGCGCTGCCAGGGGAGGCGCGGCCCGGAGGAAATGCGGCAGGCGGGGGTGACGCTCGGCCTCCAGCGCTTCCTCGGGATACGCGTTGGCGAAGGCGACGTCCCGCCCGGCCGCGACCGCGCGCGCCATGACGCTCTCCGCGCTCAGCCGGGCGCGCAGCGACACGGGCACCCAGGGTCCGTGATGCCGGCCGTGCAGTGCCGGGGCGTTGAGCCCGGTGAAGAGCGCGGTCTGCCCGGTCCCGCTCTGCGGCAGCCCCGGCACACCCAGCGTCGCCTCGAGCGGCGCGAGCGACGCGCG
>VEPF01000102.1:0-492 GCA_012027055.1 Gemmatimonadota bacterium
CCTCCAGACCTTCCCGCACGATGATCGCGAGCGCGTTCGCGGCGCCGAACCAGAAAGACCCGCCGCCCGCCAGGAAGGCATCTGCTTCCCGGAGATCCGCACGCAGCCGCTCCAGCAGCTGGCGCGCCGTGCCCAGCTCGCCCGCGGCCAGCGCCGGCCGGAGCTGCAGGTGGAAGCCGCGCTCGATCCGATTCACCAGCTCCGCGGGCAGCCGCGACTCGACCGGCTCGAACCCCTCCAGGTACGCCCCCTCCACGTACTCGAGCGCGGCGGCGCGATCCGCCGCCATCGCTGCTTCGGCCAGGGCCAGCCGATCCAGCACCGCCCTCATCTCCTGCGTGTGCGCCCCGGCCGGCCCTTCGGCGGCCGCCACCTCCGGTCCAGGCGTAAGCGGAAACGCCCGCACGCGCCCCAGCCCGGCCGCTTCCGCCACACGATCGGCGGCGCGGCTGTCGTGCGGCGTCCGCCTGCTGCCGGCGCCGGCCGGCTCGG
>VEPF01000102.1:502-2584 GCA_012027055.1 Gemmatimonadota bacterium
GCGGAAACGCCCGCACGCGCCCCTGCCCGGCCGCCCCCGCCACACGCCCGAGCTGCGCGATCTCCGCACCCAGCGCCGCCGCCCGCGTAGCAGCCGCGCCGGCCGGCAACGCGGGGTCGAGCAGCGCGTGAAAAGTGGCCTCAGCCGCGCCCACCCGCCGCGCCAGCTCCGGCGTGGTGTGCGCGCCTCCGCCGCCGTAGTACGCTTCGATGCCCTCGAACCGGTCCAGGTATACTCGCAACAGGCGGTCGCGTCCGGCCCCGGCAGCGCCCCCCGCGAACCGCCGGGCGGATTACGCAACCCCAGCGGCCGCCACCGCCCCCCCGTACCGCCCCAGTGGCGCCTCCAACGCCCGGACCCGCGCCTGCGCCGCCACCGGCCCTGCGACCAGCGACAGGACCACTGCGCCGCGGTACGTACCCAGCCACAGCCGCCGCCTCACGGGGCGCCTCCGGCGGGCAACCGCAATCGCCGCGCATCCAGCCCCAGCTGACGCGCCCGCTGCAATACCAGGTCATACTGGTCGCGCAAAGCTCCCGCCGCCGGCCCCACCGCCCGCACGTCAACCCTGCCGTCCGGCGGATTCAGCCCCCGGTGCAGCGCATGGAACCGGGACTCGGCAGTCACGACCGCCTCCGCCAGCTCCGTGCCCCGCACGGCCCGGCCCGCCGTGCCGTAGTACATCTCGATGTACTCCTGCCGCGTCACGTAGAGCTGCAGCGCCCGGTTCTTCGCCGCGGCCGGGTCCCGTTCTGCCAGCTCCGGCATGCCCGCCAGGCCGGCCCGGACCTCGCCGATCCAACCCTCCCGGCCTCCGGCCGGCGTGCCCGCCGCCAGGCCACCCGGCTCCGCCCCGCCGGAACCAGCCGACGCTCGCGCCGCCTGGGCCACCGCTGCGCCTGCGCCGGGAACGCCGTCTGCTGCGGCAGGACTGCCGTTGCCAGGCCGACCGCAGCCGGCCGCGGCCGCCAGCAGCGCGGCGGCCGCCGCCATGCAACACAGGGTATTGATAGTCATTGTCGATAATTGAGAATGAATCTCATGGAAGGTAGGACGGACCCTTCCGCGGCACAATACCTATGCTGCGGTAGTAATTGGCGGCCGCCTGCCGGGGTTCCGCGTCCCGGCCCGCGATGGTATCCTGCCCGGTCCCGAAGCACCCTCTTTCCCGGAGTGCCATGACCCGCTCCATCCTGTTGCGCCGCTTGCTGCTGCTCCTGTCGCTGTGGGTTGGCACGCCCCTCCCGCTGGCGGCGCAGGGAACGGCCTTCCCGGAGCTGCTGCCCAGGAGGCTGGCGGATGTCGGGCTGCTGCTCGACCGGACGAGCGGGCTGCGGCTGCAGCCGATCGCCGGCGGTCTGGGAGGTGCGGCGATCCGCATCCGCGGTCTGAGCGGGCGCTACACCCAGCTGCTGCTCGACGGCCTCCCGCTCCTGGGTGCAAGCGCCTCGCCGCTGAGCGCGCTGCAGCTCCCGCCCATCGGGTTGACCGGGGTGGAAGTGCAGGCCGGACCGGCGTCCGCGCGTTACGGGCTGCATGCCGCGGGCGGATTGGTCGACCTGGTGTCCCGTCGCCCGGACGGCCAGCGGGAGGCGTGGTATCACGAGACGTCGCGCGAGGGCACGGATGTCCTGGTGTACTGGTCCGGGGCAGCGCGGCCGCTGAGCTACACGGTCACGGGTGGGCTGCACGCGCAGGACATGCTGGACCCGGATGACGACGTCTGGGCCGACGTCCCCGCCTTTCGAAGGGTTACGGTGCGGCCGCGGGCATTCTGGCAGGGGGCTCGTGGCACGCTGGTCGCGACGGCAGGCGGTACCTGGGAGAAGCGGGAGGGCGGCACGCCGGCCGGCCGGCGCCTGAAGAACAACGTGCAGTACCGGGAGCAGCTCGAGACCCGTCGGGCGGATGCCGGCCTGAACGGCCGCTACCGGCTGGGCGAGTCGCTGCACCTGGGCGTGCGCGCGGCTGCGGTGCGGGACCGGCGGGAGCGGCGTCTCAACACCACCATCACGGCCGATGCCCGCGCGATCGCGCTGCTCGAAGCCACGCTGCTGGGCAGGGGTGGCGCGCATCGCTGGC
>VEPF01000094.1 GCA_012027055.1 Gemmatimonadota bacterium
CCTCCTGGCGCAGCGATTCCCGCTCTTCCGCCTTTTTCAGCACCAGGATCAGCTGGTCGGGGCTGAAGGGCTTGGGCAGGTAGTCGTAGGCGCCGGCCTTCATCGCTTCGATGGCCAGCTCCGTGCTGCCGTAGGCGGTCATCACGATGACCAGCGCGGCCCCGTTGCCGGCGCGGAACCGCTGCAGGAACTCCAGCCCGCCCAGGCGGGGCATGCGCACATCGCACAGGATGATGTCCGGCACCAGGTCGAGCGCCCGCGCCAGGCCCTGCTCGCCGTCGCTGGCGGTGTGCACCTCGTAGCCTTCTTCGGTCAGCAGCAGGGACACGGTCTGGCGGAGGCCCGGCTCGTCGTCGATGATCAGGACTTTCATGCGGTATCCGTTGGCGTGGAAAAGGCGGGCATCACCACCCGGAAGATGGCCCCACCCGCCGGGGCGTTCTCGGCCTGGACGACTCCGCCCATGCCCTCCATCAGCTGCGCGCTCAGGGCCAATCCCAGGCCCGTGCCCTTACCCGGTTCCTTCGTGGTCACGAACGGCTCGAAGATCTGATCGAGCAGGTCCCCGGGAATCCCGGGACCATTGTCGGCGATGGCGATCTCGACCACGCGGCCGCTGTCGGTTTCGGGGTCCCGCGTGTGCCAGCGCCAGCTCTGCGCCAGGCGCCGGCGGTGGGAGTAGTCGATACCGGGCGGGTCATCCCGCCGGCGGATGTGCACGCCCGGCGGGGTCGGCTTCACGGCCCGTTCGCAGACCGTCAGGCGAATGCAGGGCTCCGGCACATCCGCCAGCGCATCGGCGGCGTTGACCAGCAGGTTCACCAGCACCTGCTGCAGCTGGTAGGGATCGCCACGGACCACGGGCGGCGTCGCGGCCGGGACACTCTCGAAAGCGATCCGCCTGAGCATGCCCTGAGTATGCAGCAGCTCGACGGTGTCGCGGACCACCAGGTCTACTGCCACCGGTTGCGCGACTGCTTCGCGCGGGCGGGCGTAATCGAGCAGGCCGCGGATGATGCGATCGATGCGGCTCGCTTCGCGCTCCGCGGCCTTGACCAGCTCCTGCTGCGGACCCTCCTGCTTCCGGCCCAACAGCGCGAGATAGCCGATGATGGCCCCCAGGGGATTGCCAACCTCGTGCGCCACCCCGGCCGCGAGCCGACCCACACTCGCCATGGTTTCCGCCCTGACCATGGCGTCGCGGGCTTCGGTGAGCTGCCGGTTGGTGTCATTGAGCGAACGGATGTTCTCGGTCAGCAAACGCTGGTTGGGCAGCAGGTGATCCGCCATCTGCGAGACAGCCGCCGACAACCGCGTCAATTCCGCGGTGCTGGCCTCCGGCATGCCCGTGTCGAGCGCACCGCGCGAGATCGCCTCCACGGCGCTCACGGTGCGATCGAGCGGCTCCAGCAGGCGGCGGCGGAGCAGGAGTGCGCCCAGGCGCGAGAGGAGCGTCACGTCGGCAGCCAGGTGGGTCGGGGCTCGGCCATCTTCCCACGGTGGCAGTGACTTGATGGAGCGTCGGGGAAGATGAGAAGCACGAGCGACGGTAAGCAAGGCGCATCTCGATCACTTGCGCGCCGGACGCGGGGACCGGGCAGGCCGCGGTCGGCCTGGACCGCGGGTGCACCAACGTGACGACGCCGCTGCCCTCGGCCGGAGGGCAGCGGCGGACCCTTCACTGTTCGTTGAACGGCTGACAGGCGGCGCGGGAGAACCCAGAGGCTCTCCCGCGGGCCTGTCACGATCAGTTGGTGTCGTTGCAGGTCACGATGCCGGCCGTGGTGGCGGGCGCAAGGGCCGCCGCCGAGCCGATGAAGATCGCGCAGGTCACGCCGGGCAGGCCGGTGTGAGTCGCCGAGGCCGACCAGCCGGTCGAGGCACCGCCGTTGACGGTCAGCGTCACACCGTTCGACGGCGAGAAGAAGTTCGGGACCAGGTCGGTCAGCACACCATAGGTGTAGCTGTTCTGCGGAGCCGAGAAGTACAGCTCCTGTTGCGTGGCCATGTTCCGGAGGTCAGACGTCATCGCCTTGACCATGGCCTTCTCACGCGTCTTGCTGAACATCGGAATCGCGATCGCGGCCAGGATGCCGATGATAACGATCACGATCAGCAACTCGATCAGCGTGAAACCGGACCTCTTCTTCAGCATGTGTCTCCTCCCGTGTTCAGCCCCATTGTGAGTACCCCGAGCAGCAGCGCAGTCGCCCGGGTCCCGTCGCAAGCCTCGTTCCGAATTGGACCGATCATCGTAACAAATGTATTGACAAACACTTTTCGAGTGTCGGCCGAGTTCAGGCCCGGCCCCCGGAGCAGCCGTGCCGTTGCATCCTGCAAGGTATTGGCGTATTGCATAGCGACATCGCGCAGCCAGTCGCCGAGCGGATCGCAGGCCGGCAGCTCCTGCCAGCCAGCTTGCCCAGGCTGGGGGGCAGCCGCGGTCGGCGGGCCCGGCTCCCGGTAGCACCCCGTCCGGATCGCCCCCGCCAGCCGCTCCAGCACCGCCGCCTGCGCCCCCGTCCCGTACCGGCGAGCCACCTCCAGCACCGCTGCTGCATCCCCTTCCCGGCCC
>VEPF01000002.1:0-478 GCA_012027055.1 Gemmatimonadota bacterium
CCAGAGGGCCTGCGCCGCTGGTAAACATCGGCCAGCGTCGGCGCCCGATGCCCCGCCGGCTCACCGTCCCGCTTCTCTCCAGGCCAGCACCCCCGCGGGCGGCAGCGGCTGGCGCCCGTGCAGGATCTCCGCGCCGGCCGGCACGTCCAGCAGGGCAGGCGAGGGATTGTAGTTCACGGCGATGTACGCGCCGTCCCGCCACTCGAGGAAGACGCCGGCCGGCAGGTCATCGATGGTGACGCCCGCGCGCCTGTACACCCCCCGGACCAGTTCCCGTTCCAGCCCTCCATCGTCAGTCCACACGCCTATCATCGTCACCGAGCCCCGCCCGAGGGAGCGGGTGATGGCCGCGGTCCTCCCGGCATAGTAGCGGTCCGCGTACGTGGCCAGCGTTCGTGTGCCCGGGCGCGGGGCGAGGATGTCGGCCGATCGATGCCAGGAGTGCGACCGGCCGTCGGCGTCGACACTGGCCGCCGCT
>VEPF01000002.1:488-1083 GCA_012027055.1 Gemmatimonadota bacterium
CACGGGCCTGCGTGGAAGTGCCCTAGGGCGTGCTTCTGGCCGGTGCGGCACGTCAGAATCAGGTGCCCGCCGCCTTCGACGTAGCGCCGCCACTTCGCCACGAGCGCGTCGTCGACCATCTGGTAGGCCGGTGCGACCAGGAACGGATAACGGGAGAAGTCATCGCCCTCGGCCACGAAGTCCATCGGGGCCCCGGTGCTCTTGATGGCCTGGGTGTAGAGGTTTCGATGCGCCCACGTCTTCCACTCGGTTGTTTGCGGCTGATGCTCGAGGTCCCAGAAGACGTCGTGACTCCAGAGAAACCCGGTGCGGCGCGCGGCCATGCGGGGCGGCATCGCGGCACGCGGGTCGAGGCGCCGCGCCACCGCCCTTACGCCCGCCATGGCCTCGACGAACTCACGGCCCGTGCGCGAGAGTGTGACGCCGTCGGTGCCCACGATGCCCTCGTGGTACATCTCGCTGCCGCGCAGTGGATGCCTGTAACGATAGCTGCTCAGGAGGGACGCGCCGCTGGCATAGGCGTGCCAGATCCAGAGGCTCACGGCTCCGGGGAGCGGCTGCGGGTTCACCGCGGCCCAGTTCACCTGGCCCGGCA
>VEPF01000002.1:1139-2552 GCA_012027055.1 Gemmatimonadota bacterium
TGGCACCCACTGCCCGTCGCGCGCGTACCGTTTGAGGAGCGCGGCCGGGCGAGCGAGGAACGCCGCCGTCGCGTCGGCCTGAAAGCGGGAGAGGTCGACGAGCGCGTGCGGGCTGAGCCTGTCCTCCGTGGCCAGCGCGGCGTTGGGGATGAGCACCTCGTCGAAGCGGCCGTACCGCGTGCTCCAGAAACTGCCGGCCCACGCCGCGTTCATCCGGCCGATGTCCCCGTATTTCTCCCGCAGCCACGAGCGGAACGCGTCACGCGCGCTGTCGCTGTAGTCGGCGAAGGTTCCGGGTTCGTTGTCGATTTGCCAGCCCCAGACCCGGCGATCGTGCCCGTAACGCTCGGCGAGTTTCGTGACGATGCGATCGACAAACGCCAGGTACTTCGAATTGGCGAGGGACACCTCCGCGCGGATGCCGTGTTCGCGCCGCCGCCCCTGCTCGTCGACGCGATAGATCTCGGGGTAGCGGGCGCCCATCCAGCTGGGCGGTGCGGCCGATGGCGTGCCGAGGATCACCCGGAGCCCGGCCTTGTCCGCCAGATCAATGGCCTCGTCGAGCCAGGCGAAGTCGAACCGGTCCTCATCCGGTTCGAGGAACGTCCACGCGAACTCGGCGTAATGGGTGAAGTCGAAGCCGAGCTTCGCGATGTTGTCGAGGTCCCGCTTCCACTGTTCGCGCGGCCATTGCTCGGGGTAGTAGTAGATGCCGGCGCTCATCGCCTCCGGCTGCCTGAGCAGCGCCGCGCCCTGCGGGCGTTGGGCGGCGGGCACCATCGCCCCCGCCGCCAGCACGACCGCCACGATGCGCAACCAGGATCGAATCATGTGCGCGCTCCGCGAGGCGGTGCCCGCTAACCCCAGAGCTCACTTCGGTTGAGCATGTTCGCTCTGGGCTGGCGCAGGCTGAAGCCTGCGGGCTCCATCCGGCGCATGCTCAACTCACGTGAGCGCCGGCGCAGGCCCGCGTCAGGTGGATCAGGAACTCCTGGTTGCCCGCCGCGCCGGTAATCGGGGACGGGGTCATCCCGACGCGCGCCAGGCCGCAGGCCGCCGCGCTCGCGGTCACCCGAGCCAGCACGGCGTCGTGCACGGCCGGGTCCGTGACGAGGCCGCCTTTGCCGACCTCCTCGCGCCCCGCCTCGAACTGCGGCTTCACCAGGGCGACAACGTCCGCGCCATCGGCCAGCAGGGGCGGCAGCACGGGCAGGATCAGCCGAAGCGAGATGAACGACACGTCGATGGTGACGATGCCGACCGGCGCGGGCAGCCACGCGGGCTCCAGGTGACGCGCGTTGCGCCGTTCCAGGACGACGACGCGCGGATCTTCGCGCAATCGCCAGTCCAGCTGGCCGTGCCCCACGTCGAGGGCGACGACGCGCGCGGCGCCGCGCTGGAGGAGGACATCGG
>VEPF01000185.1 GCA_012027055.1 Gemmatimonadota bacterium
GTCCCGTACACGATGCCGACCTCGCTGGTGGTGAGCCCGAGCCCGCCGACAGCGCGTCCGTCGAGCAGGAAGGGCGAGACCAGCTTGACGAGCTGCGCCTCTGCGAACCGGTAGAGCAGCAGGAACGCCAGGATCGGGATGATGTTCGGCTTCCGGAAGAACAGTGCGAAGGTGTGGAAGAACTCCTGGATCGGCGTCCGCTCGCCCTCGTGCAGCGTGGGGTGATCAGCAGCGGGCCGGGGCAGCATGAACCGGTGATACAGGAAGAACAGGGCGAAGAGCGCGGCCAGGATCCAGAACGTCACCGACCAGGCGAAGCGAATCCCGCCGTGGCTCTCGAAGTATCCGGCCACCACCACCAGCAGCCCCTGGCCGGTGATCATCGCCACGCGATAGAACGTGCTGCGGACGCCCACGAACGCGGCCTGCTGGTGCTGCTCGAGCCCCAGCATGTAGAACCCGTCGGCGGCGATGTCGTGCGTGGCGGAGCTGAACGCCATCAGCCAGAAGCTGGCGAGCGTCGCCCGGAAGAACGCGGGCAGCGGGATGGTCACCGCGACGCTCGCGAGCGCCGCGCCGACCAGGAACTGCGTGACCAGGATCCAGAGCCGCTTGGTCCGGAACATGTCCACGATGGGACTCCAGAGCGGCTTGATCACCCACGGCAGGTAGAGCCAGCTGGTGTAGAGGGCGATGTCGGTGTTGGAGATGCCCATGCGCTTGTACATGATGACCGACACGGTCATCACGACCACGTACGGGATCCCCTCGGCGAAGTACAGGGACGGAACCCACAGCCAGGGATTCCGTTTCGTCACCACCGCGGGGGCCGGGCTCGATCTCGTGGCAGAGCTCATGTGTGGTTGCCAGCTGTCGGGGACGGTTGCGCGATCGGCCGGTAGCCGATCAGGTGCGGTACGGTAGTCTGCCCCATCATGAACGGCTCCTCCCGCTCGAAGCGGAAGCCGATGCGCCGGTACCACTCGACCGAGGCGGTGTTCTGCGTCATCACGCCGAGCCAGACCTCGGTTGCGCCGAGCGTCAGCGCGAACTCCTCGGACGCGCGCAAGAGCCGCGAGCCGATGCCCTGGCCCTGGTACTCGGGCAGCACGTAGAGCGAGCTGAGGTAGAAGCGGCCGTCCTGCCGGTTCAGGACGGTCTTGGCGAAGCCGGCCGCGACCGCTTCCGATTCGGCCAGGAACCCGCGCGCGTGCTCGTCGGCGCAGTACGCGGCCAGGATCCCGGGGGTGTAGTACTCATCGAAGAACGCCCGCATGTCGGCTTCGGGGATGAAACCGGCGTACGTGGCCAGCCACGTGGTCCAGGCGATGTGGCGAACGCTCGGGACGTCAGTTGGTGCCCAGCATCGGACGAGCACTGACACGTTGGCTCCGGGACCCGCTACGGGTGCACGCTGACGAGGTAGGTGGCGTGGACCAGCGGCACGCTCAGCAGGTCCGCGACCCTGGCCACCTGCTCCTGGTAGTACCCGCTGCTCTCGCCGGCCGCCATCTCTTCCTCGGTCTCCCAGAGGGTGATGGTCATGCCGTGACCCGTGTCCGGGTCCTGCAGCAGGTACAGGCCCCGGAACCCCTGCTGCTGCTGGCACGCCGGCAGCACGGCCTCCCGGTGAACGCCGATCACCTGCTCCATCTTTTCGGGCAAGGTGCGCGCGATGGATACCCTGGCGTACATGACGGCACCTGCGAAGCCGGGGACACGGCGGAGGGCCAGGCACGATGGTGTGCGCGGTCGCGCCGCGGGTGGTAGTGGCTGCGTCAATCTTAGGGCGCCTGGCGGCCGGCAACAATGCGGGCCGGCGCGGCCCCGGGAGCGCAGCGGAAAGGGTGGCCAGGGTTAGCGCACGAGCTCGACCGGAGCCATTCTTACCGGCGAGGCCGCCTCTAACGCGGGAGGGTGCATGGCACTACCGAGCTGGACGCTCCGGACCTCGGGCCTGGTGGCGCCGGACGAGCGGCTGCCGTGGGGGCAGACGGCCGCACTGGGGGTACAGCACGTGTTCGCGATGTTCGGCGCGACCGTGCTGGCGCCGGTGCTGATGGGCTTCGACCCCAACGTCGCGATCCTGTTCTCGGGCGTCGGCACGCTGATCTTCTTCGCCATCGTGGGCGGGAAGGTGCCGAGCTACCTCGGCTCGAGCTTCGCTTACATCGCCGTGGTGATCGCGGCCACCGGATATTCCGGACAGGGTCCGAATCCGAACATCGCGATCGCGCTGGGCGGGATCATCGCCTCGGGCGTGCTCTACGCGGCTATCGCGATCGTGGTGATCGTAGTGGGGCACGGCTGGGTGGAGCGGGTGATGCCGCCGGTGGTGACCGGCGCCGTGGTCGCGGCGATCGGGCTCAACCTGGCGCCGGTGGCGATCCGCGGGGTCTCGGGGAACGGCTTCAGCGTCGGAATCGGCGTGCTCACCATCCTGGCCGTGGGCGTAGTGGCGGTGTACGCGCCCGGCGCGCTGCGGCGGTTGCCGGTCGTGCTGGGCGGAGTCCTGGGGTTCGGTGTGTGTTACGTCCTCGCCGACG
>VEPF01000162.1 GCA_012027055.1 Gemmatimonadota bacterium
CTGCGGGACCAGCGGATGCTCGCCGGCAGCGGCAAGATCTACGCGCTCGAGGCGCTTGTCCTCGCGGGCGTGCGGCCGACCCGCCGCGCCCGGACCCTGAAGCGCCGCGAGACCGCGGCACTGCGGGACGCGCTGCGCGTGGTGCTGGCCGAGTCGATCGACGTGCGTGGGACCACCATCAGCGACTACCGCGACGCGAGCGGCGAGCGCGGCGGGTACGACACGCGGCTGCGGGTCTACGACCGGGAAGGGCTGCCCTGCACCGCCTGCGGGACGGCCGTGAAGCGGGTGGAGCTGACGAACCGGTCGGCGTTCTACTGCCCGCGCTGCCAGCATTGACGGCGAACAGCCGCCCGCCCGACGGGTCACCGTGACAGCATCCCGACAAGCTCGCCCGGCGCCCTGACCGGGACCGGGCTCCCGCGGAAACCAGCTGCATTCCGTTCGGTGGAAACCCCGAACATCTACCGAAACTGCCTGAAGCACCCCAGATTGTCCCCCATGCATCCGCAACCTCGTCCTCCGGCCGAGTTGCGTGCCGCCGTGCGCGCCACCTGCGAGAAGCGGCCGGGCATCTACTGGATGGTGGGCCCGGGCGGCGAGGTGCTGTACGTGGGGAAGTCGCGGGAAGTGAGGACGCGGCTGCTCTCGTATTTCCGGGCGTCGCCGAACGAGAAGGCGCACGAGATCATCGGCAACACACACGAGATCGCGTGGGAGTATGCGCCCAGCGAGTTCGCGGCGGTGGTGGCGGAGCTGCGGGCGATCCAGCGCTGGCAGCCGCCGTACAACGTGGAGCACCGCCGGGACCGGGCGTTCTGCTTCGTGAAGCTGACGCGCGAGGCGGCGCCCCGCCTGCTCACGGTCCGGGAAGTCCACGCGGACGGGGCGCAGTACTTCGGTCCCTTCCGGGGCGCGGAGCACGTGCGGCTCACGGTGCGCGAGATCAGCGACCTGCTGGAACTGCGCGACTGTGCGGCGGCCACGCCCATGCGGTTCGCGGACCAGCTGGACCTGTTCGGGGGCGCGCACACGCCCCTCTGCCTCCGGGCGCAGGTGCGAAAGTGCCTGGCGCCGTGCGCCGGCCAGTGCAGCCGGAGCACCTATGAAGGACAGGTGGAGCTGGCGCGTCGCTTTCTCGACGGCGATGCCGAGCCGCCGTTGGGGATCCTCAGGGCGCGACTGCAGGAAGCCGCGGCGCGGCTCAACTTCGAGTATGCCGCGGCCGTGCGGGATCGCATCGCGCGGCTGGAGGAGAGCGCGTGGGAGCTGCGGTCGCTGCGCGGAGTCATCGATGGGCTCACGTTCGTCTACGAGACCGGCGGGAGGGCATACCTGATCCGGAGGGGTCGGATCCGGGAAGAGAGGGAGGCCCCTGCGTCGCCGGCCGAGAAGGCCGCGCTGCACGTGCACGCGGCCCGGGTCCTGACCCGATCGGAGCACCAGCCCGGTACCGTGCAACCCACCCAGGCTGCCGAGATACTGCTGCTGGCCCGGTGGTTTCGGCTCCATCCCGAGGAACGGGAAGGCTGCTGGGTTCCCGACCAGGCGGAAGCGCGCACGGCCAGCGGCTGACGGCGCGGCTCGGGGATCACCGTCGAGGTCGTCGCCTCATTCTGAGCGGGATTTCGCGTTGCCGACCTGGTCGCATTCGCGATTGACCCGGTCGGCGTTCTGCCGTCTCCGTGCCTCCGTGCTCTCCGTGTCTCTGTGTCTCTGTGTCTCTGTGTGAAAACGATGTCCGTCAAAGCGCGACGTGCCGCACCGTGCGCTTGCCGGGCGAGAGCTCCATGACGGCGACGCTGGGCAGCAGCCGGAACCGCGCCGGCCCGGCCGCGCCCGGGTTCACGATCAGGGTGCCCTCGAAGGTCTCGAGCAGCGGTATGTGGGTGTGCCCGTGGACGATGATGTCGCGGCCCGGGTAGGCCCGCACCAGTGCTTCCGGCGTCGGCGATCCCAGCTCGTGCCCGTGCGTGACCAGCACCTTCCACCCCTCCAGCTCCAGCTCTGCCTGCGCCGGGAGCACGTCGGCGACGCCGTAGCGGTCGGTGTTGCCGTGCACGGCGTGCACGGGGGCGAGGGCGGCGAGATCGGAGAGGATCTCGGGGGAGCCGACGTCGCCGGCGTGGAGGATGCGGTCCACGCCCTGGAAATGGGTGAAGACCTCAGGGCGGAGCCGGCCATGGGTGTCACTGATGAGGCCGACGCGCATCAGTCCGCTTCTCCGCTCTGCCAGCGCGGGCCGAGGGCGTGCTCGATGCCGAGGTGCGAGAGGACGCGGCCGACCACGAAGTCGACCAGGTCATCGATGGTGCGGGGCTGGTGATAGAAGCCCGGGGAAGCGGGCAGCACGATGGCGCCGGCGCGCGTGACGCGCAGCATGTTCTCGAGGTGGATGGCGGAGTACGGGGTCTCGCGCGGCACCAGCACGAGGGGACGCCGCTCCTTGAGGACCACGTCCGCGGCGCGCGCGATGAGCGAGCGGGTGGTGCCCTGGGCGATGCTGGCGAGGGTGCCCATGGAGCAGGGGCAGATCACCATGCC
>VEPF01000367.1:0-1158 GCA_012027055.1 Gemmatimonadota bacterium
ACCGTCTTGCCGATGGTGCTGCCCTTGCTGAACCGCGCCTGGGGCGTGTCCGTGACGGGCCCGTTGGCGGGCTGCGCCACCACCACCACGATCTGCCCGATCCAGCTGGAGACGCCATCGGTGCTCGAGTAGGTGAACGCGTTGACGCCGGTGAAGCAGCCCGTGGGGTCGTAGACGACGCTTCTCCCGTCCGTCCGCGCCGTCCCGTTGAGGGGGGTGCTGAGGCCGGTGACCGTCAGTGGCCGCCGCTCCGTGGCCGCACCTGGGTTGTCTTTGGCCAACGGCTCGATGACGGTTGGCCCGATGGGAGCCGCCGGATTGACGGTATCGGGGACGGCCGGATCCACCGCCAACGCGACCTGCGGGGTGATCGCGGCCAGCGCGATGATGGCCCCCAGGAGCCCGATCAGACGCGCATGTCGTGTCATTTGCTGCCTTACCCCCTGGGCGCAGTGTCGCACCGGTCGGTGTCACCGGACCAGTCACACGGCGCGCACCACGGAGGGTACCCCCGGTCAGCGCCTCGTCAGGTCAGCAGCGAGTGATGCGCCGGGGTGTCAGCCGCGGGCCACGTCGGGGTGCCTTCATGCCCGCGAGCTCGAGCAGGCGGATGACCCGCCCGCGCTGGCCGCGGTATGGCTCCAGCAACTCCAGCATCCGCTCGTCAGTGCCGCGGGGCTCGCCAGCGAGGGCCCAGGCGACCATGTCGGGGAGATGGAAATCGCCCGTGCTGACCGCGTCCGGGTCGCCGAAGGCGCGGATGCCGACCTCGGCCGCCGTCCAGGGCCCGATCCCCGGGTACGCCCGCAGGGCGGCGTACGCCGCCTCGCGCGCCGCATCACTGGCTCCGGGACCGGCCGCCGCCGCCCCGCGCCGCTCGCGCCGCTCCGCGTCGCGGGCGACCGCCCGCGCCCGCTCGGCTCGTCGCCGCTCCAGCCCCAGCGGATGGAACGCGTGATAGGGCAGACCCGCGAGGACGGCTGGTGCCGGCGGGAGTCGCAGCCCGAACCCTCCGGGCGCGTCCTCGCCGTACCGGGCGACGAGATCGCGGTATGTTCGGCGCGCCTCGTCGCCGGTCGCCTTCTGCTCGCGGATCGCGGGGACGCGCGATTCCCACACTCGCTCCGACCGACCGATCCGCAGCCCGCGGGCGCGTCG
>VEPF01000367.1:1168-2540 GCA_012027055.1 Gemmatimonadota bacterium
GCCTCATCGCGCGGAACCAGGGCGGCGGGGTCGTCGTCCGCCACGAGGAGCGCTCCCAGCTGGGCACGCGCCCACTCGCCGCCGGGCCCCCAGGCGCGCGCACGCACGCCGGCCGGGTGCTTCTCCATGAACAACGTGACCGGCCCGTCCGGCGTCCGGGAGGCACGCCACGTGCTGCCGGAGATCTCGAACCGGAGGGCGGGGTCGCGAGCGCCGCGGGCGTGGATGCCGAGCGTGAGACGGAGGTCGAGCACGCCATCGATGGGCAGCTGGATCTCGCGGTCGGGGAGTGGAGGGGTACGGTCGGCCATGGTCAGCCTGCAGCCTACTGCCCCGGCGCCCGCCGTCCTACCCCGCTGGCGGCAGTCCCGGCTGGCGGGGGTTGACAGCCACGAGTAGGCTGCGCGAGCACGTGCGAACCAGGATCATCGTTGCGTTCGCGGCCCTCATGGCCGCGTCCGCCCTGGTCGCCGTTCCGGGTCCCGTGGCGTCACGCCAATCGCGCGCCACCAGGATCGTCGACACGGCAGCGCTGACGTTCGTCACGATCGCGCTGCCCGATCGGCGCCCGGCAGCGGCGATCAGCTCGACCAACCTCGCGTCGGGCTCGGCCGGGAGGCTCGGGCCCGATACCGTGCTGCGCGAACCGAGCGACCGTGAGCGGCTGCGGACCCGTCCGGCGGCACGCCAGCCGGCCCTCAAGGTCCAGGTCGTGGTGAAGAGCTTCTGGCGATTCGACCCGGACATCAGCTGGTACGGCCCGGGGTTCTTCGGGTCCGGGACGGCGTGTGGCCAGCGGTACACGCGCGAGATCCTGGGCGTGGCGCACCGGAGCCTGCCGTGCGGAACGCTGGTGACCTTCCGGAACCCGGCCAACGGCCGCCAGATCACGGTCCCGGTCATCGATCGTGGCCCGTACGTCGCCGGCCGCACCTGGGACATGTCACGGGCCCTGTGCGAGTACCTGGACCACTGCTACACGGGCTCGATCGAGTGGCGATGGGGTGGCCGCGGGGGAGGCTGACCCCCGAGGCCCCGGAGGCCGACGCTGCTGCCTCACTCGCGCGCCGTCGGACCCCCGTTCGCGGTCAGGCCCGCGCGATCCCTTCCGGGAGACGATCGACCCGGAACCGCCAGTCCACGGGTCCCTGCTCCAGCCAGGTCCAGGCGAAGCGCCCCGCATGCTCGGTCGCCAACCGCTGGGAGAGGCCGGAGGGATCGTGGTCGTTGGTGACCTCCATCGCATCACCGGGCTCCAGCCCGAACAGGGTGGCGAACAGCAGCGCGTGGCGTGGCGCGGTGGGCATGCCTCGCAGGGCGATGCGCGTGGGGTCGGTCATGGGGTGATGGCTCCCAGTCGTGTGGCGGAATC
>VEPF01000126.1 GCA_012027055.1 Gemmatimonadota bacterium
GTTTCGTGGCTGCCGCGGCCACGGACCCGGCGCACGCGGCGCTGGAGCAGGGCCAGGAAGACCCGATGCCGCGCGCCTGGATCGCGGCGCTGCTGCCGGCACTGGCGGTCGAGGCGGACCGGGCCGCCGCGGGCCGGGTGCTGAAGGCCGCGGCCGCCGCGCACTGGGAGAACCTGCGGATGGCGGAGAAGGTAGCGCCGTTCCAGGGCAACCTGGACGCGCTGCTGGAGTTCCTGCGCACGCAGTGGGGCTGGAAGATCGAGCGTCCCGAGCCCGGGGTGATCGTCGCGGACGAGAACAAGAGCGCGTGCGTGTGTCCGGTACTGCGCAAGGGAACACAGGCGGACCTGTCGGTGCTGTGCAACTGCTCGGAGGGCTTCGCGGAGCGGCTCTTCGGCGCCGTGGCGGGCCACCCGGTGCGCGCCGAGGTCACGCAGTCGATCCTGCGCGGTGCACCCACCTGCCGGTACCGGGTCACGCTGGGCTGAAACGCGGGCGCCCGCAGGGAGCGGGCATTCCAGGAGAACCAGTGACGTGAGTGCCATCGCCTCCGTGCGGACCGTGCTGTCGCTGCTCGTGGCCGGCGCGGTCACGTTCCTGCCGGCCGCCGTGCCGGCGCAGGCGCGATCGAAGCCCGCGATCATGGTGGTGTCGAACGCCAGGACGGACCGGCCGGGAGAGGTCGGGCGCAGGGAGGTGGATTCAGCCGCCCAATTCATGGAGGCGGTCTTCGCGATCGAGCTGGCGCGGCGGTTCCCGTGTGCCAAGGTCATGCGGCTGGCCGACGACACCGCGCAGGCGCAGTGGCAGAAAGTGAAGGACCTGCTGGGAGTCGATGACGAGCAGACGATCGCGGAGGTGGCCGGCGGTCAGGGCGTGCGGTACGTGGTCCTGCTGGATGTCGAACACGCGGGTGACATGCTGTCCGTGAGCGCTGAGATGCTGGACTTCCGCTCGAAAGCGCCGCGGCAGGAGAGCTCGCTGAGCGGCCCGGCGAACGACCTCGACCGCTTCGATCCGTTCGCGGCGAGCTTCGCGAACGGGGCACCGGGCCCGGATTGCGGCCGGATCGGGACGGTTCTGCTGCAGACCAAGATCGACGATCGCGGGCGGACCCCGGGCGGCGCGAGCTACGGCTCGAGCCAGACCACGTTGCTGTCCTGCACGTTCCAGCTCGACACGGGTCTGAGCGGCGATGGCACGTGCAACTACGCGGACATTTCGATACTCCAGGGTTCGGGTTATACCCAGGAGCGGCGCACCGCCGCGAACGAGGCGAGCGCGCGCGCCGGCTTCACGTTCGTCGATGGAAATCTCCGTTTCAGCATCTCGGGATTCGTGGCCAAGCTCACCATGAGCGGCCTGGGCGGGAACATCGAGTCCGAGGTAATGGTGGGCCCGTTCCCGTTCGACATCCCGACCAACGCGACCGCGGGCAGCTGGTCGAACGGTGCGGGCAGCACCGTCGAGTGGAACCTGCCGGACAAGTGACTGGCGAGCGGGCCATGGCAGACGAGAGCGGAGTTCCCCGGATCGGGATCGCGCTGGGCGGCGGGGCCGCGCGCGGCTGGGCGCACATCGGCGTGCTGCGCGCGCTCGGCGAGCGGGGGATCGAGCCGCAGCTCGTGTGCGGGGCGTCGATCGGCTCGCTGGTGGGCGGGATCTGGGCGCTGGGCAGCCTGGCCGGGCTGGAGGAGTGGGTCTGCCAGCTGAGCAACCGCCAGGTCCTGAGGCTGCTCGACATCACGGTGAGCGGCGGCGGCGCGATCGGCGGACGTCGCCTGATGGACGTCTTCCGCGAGAACTTCGGCGATCCGCTCATCGAGAACCTCCCCAGGCGCTACGCCGCCGTGGCCTGCGACCTGCGCACGGGCGCGGAAGTGTGGCTGCAGCAGGGCTCGCTCGCGACTGCGATCCGCGCGTCCATCTCGCTGCCCGCCGTGTTCACGCCGGTGTTCCTGAACGGGCGCTGGCTGGCGGATGGCAGCCTGGTGAACCCGGTGCCGGTGAACCTGTGCCGCGCGCTGGGCGCCGAGATCGTGATCGCGGTGGACCTGAACTGCAACCGCATGACGCGGCCGCGCAAGGCGCCTCTGCCCGAGCCCGAGCCGGAGCCGGCGGAGGCGCACGAGCATGGGTGGCGCCAGGGGCTGAGCAGCCTGTGGCGCGGCCGGCACGAGCGTGCCTCCGAGCAGGAACCGGAGCCCGCGCCGGAGCCCGCGCCGCCCGGCTTCCGCCACGTGCTGGCCACCGCGCTCGACATCATGCAGGACCGGATCGGCCGGAGCCGCCTGGCCGGCGATCCGCCGGACCTGCTGATCGCCCCCTGGCTCGGCGAGGTGGAGCCGCTCGAGTTCACGGGCGGGCAGGCCAGCATCGCTGAAGGGTACCGCAGCGTGCAACGGCTGCTGCCCTCGCTCGAGTACCTGCTGGGACTGAAGCGCCCGGAGTAAGGCGACGGCGTCGCCGCCGTTCACCGCCACCGGAGCCATCCCGATGCGACGCCTGCCGCTCGCCCTCGTGCTGCTCCTCGGGTC
>VEPF01000409.1 GCA_012027055.1 Gemmatimonadota bacterium
GCTGCTTCGCTTCCTTCTTTGCGTCCTTCTTGGCGTGCTGCTTGGCGACCTTCTTGGCCGGCTTCTTGGCCGCGGGTTTCTTCGCGGCCTTCTTCACGACGCGCTTTGCTGCTTTCTTCGTAGCCATTTCCTGTCCCCTTGAGTAGGTGGCCGAGTCGGCAGTTCAGGCGCCCTACCGGTCGCCTTCGACTCCTGCTTGTCCACTGCGCCGCCTGCGTGCACTGCAACCGGCAACGACGTGGGGCAGCGAGCGAACTGCCGTTGACAGTGATTCAACCGTACACGTTCGCGCACGAAAGATCAAGATTCTCTTGAGTGGAGCGCGCAGTGCGACGCGTACGCGGGCGATGCCGGCGCGGTGCGTGCGCGTGCCCGCCGCGTGCGCCGCGCCCGGTGCGGACCGGTCTGACCGGATCAGCATGCAACCTTTCGCGCCGCGATGGGATCGTTAATTCTAGCAGTCGGTGCGACCGTCGAATCGTTCCTGGAGGAGTGTATGCGTGCCACCGTCGTGCTGTTGGGACTTGCCCTGGCCGCCCCGCTCGCCGCGCAGCAGAGCGTCGTCCTGCCCGACCGCGATCGCGCGCTCGCCGGCACGCCGAGCACCGTGTTCAGCATCGGCAAGGACGAGGGCGAGAGCTGGGAGCTGCTCTCGAACGTGAGCGGCGTGGACTTCGATGCGGCCGGCAATCTGCACGTGCTCGATGCCGGCAATCAGCGCGTGCTGGTGCTGGACGGCCGGGGCCGGCTGCTGCGCACCATCGGCAAGCAGGGCGGCGGTCCGGGCGAGCTGCTGGTGCCGAGCGGACTCGCCGTGCTGGCCGATGGCACCGTCGTGATCGCGGACCTGGGCCGTTCCGCGTTCAGCGTATTCAATGCGGACGGCAGCTTCCGCTGCAACGTGCCCTACGCCGACTCGCTGGGCGCGCCCGGGCCCGAGCAGCGCGGGGCCACGCCCACCGTGCTCGCGCACGCGGGCGGAGTCGCGGTGTTCAGCGCGCTGCGCATCGCCGTGGCCGCCGGGCCGGATGCGGTCGGCCCGCCCCGTGCCCCGACCGACATCCCGGTGTACGTCCGGCCGCTCGACCCAAAAACACCGGTGCGCATGCTCTACCGCGTGCCGCGGGAGGCACCGGTGCTGAGGACCAGCGGCGACGCGAACAGCCGGAGCGTGCGCAACGTGCCGCGCGCGTTCGCGCCCCAGGCAGCGTGGGGCGTGCTGCCGGGAGGCGGCATCGTGGCCGTGGCGGGCAACTCGCCGGAATACCGCGTGCTGCTGGTGAGCGGCGACGGGCGCGTGCAGCGCACGCTGACGCGCGCCATCGAGCCGCGCCGTCCCGGGCGCGAGGACCAGGAGCGGGCGCGGGCGCAGCTCGCCGAGCGCATGCGCAGCGGTCAGGGCATGATCCGCATGGAGGTGCGCGCCGGCCCCGAGGGCGTCGATCGCCGGGTGAGCACCGGCGGTCCGGGCGGGGGCGCACGCGAAGCGGAGATCGAGGCGCAGCTGCGCGATCTGCAGTTCGCGGACCGGATCCCGGTGATCGCCGGGGTACGCACCGATCCGCAGGGCCGCATCTGGATCGCACGCGCACCTGGCCGCGTGGGTGATGATGGGCCGATCGACCTGCTCGATGCGCAGGGTCGCTACCTGGGCACGTTGCCGCCGCAGCCGCTCCCGGATGCCATCAGCACCACCGGCCTCGCCGCCTACATCACCGCCGACGACCTGGGCGTCGAGCACGTGGTGGTGAAGCGGCTCCCGGCCTGGAAGTGACGCGGGTGCGGGCCGGCGCGTGCCGCGCCGGCCCGCACGCGCATGCTTCCGCCCGGGCTTACCCTTCCCCACCGCCCCAGCGCACGGCATCTTGCCCGGTGACGACCAGCGTTCGTTCGCCCGCCGGGCAACGCCCTCCGGGTGATGGCGCATCACATGAGCGGCGCCGGCTGCGGGTCGCGGCGCCGCGCGCGATTACCCGGGACGGGGATCGTCGCACACGAGCCTGCCCGCCGGATCTGCCATGATGTCCTCCAAGCGAATCACCGGACTGCTCGGCGCGCTGCTGGTGCGCGCCCTCTCGGGCGCCGGCATCTACTTCCGGATCACCGGCGCGAAGGAAGAGGGCGATGGTACGGACGCGGCCGCGAGCGGCGAGCCGGCGGCTGCCGAGGCGGGCTCGGGCTTCGATGCCGACATGCCGATCCCGGTGGAGGGGGCCGCGGCGGTCCGGGACACGCTGGTGCTGACGGTTTCGGCGGCGGGCGAGGCGGCTTCGTTCCGGGCCACGGTGCTGCGGGCGCAGGTGAGCGGCCAGGTGCGGGCGGTGCACGTGGGGGAGAACGCCAGTGCGGCGGCGGGCCAGTTGCTGCTGGAGATCGATCCCACCGAGTACGAGCTGGCGCTCAAGGAAGCGCAGGCGAGCTACACGCGGGCCGAAGCCACGTACCGGGAGCAGCTGGTATTCGACGATCGCATCGCGGATGCGGCCGTGCGCGCCGAGCGGGAGAAGCACGCGCGCGCCCGCGCCGGGCTGGATGG
>VEPF01000468.1 GCA_012027055.1 Gemmatimonadota bacterium
ACCTGCCGTCGCGCGAGCAGGTCCCGGCGGGCATCCAGGACCCGCTGCAGCGCGTCGTCGGCAGAGACCTCGAGGTACAGCTGATGGCGGGCCAGGCTCCCGAACGCCAGCACGCCGGGCGCTTCCAGGTCCTGCCGCGCGATGTAGATCCGGGGCCCGAATGCATCCTGGAAGCTCAACTCCGGCGGCAGGTCGGTGATCACGGCGGCCACCACGAAACGCCCGCGGCCGATGCGCAGCGTGTCCCCGGCGCGGATCCCCAGGTCCTGCAGCCGCGCTGGCTCCACCAGCGCCCGGCCCGCGCCCCAGCTGCCCCACGCCCCGGCCGGCACGGTGCTGGGCCGCCCGTAGAACGGGTAGGGGCCAGCCACGCCCCGCAGCTGCGACAGCCGCGAACGGCCGTTGGGCGCCACCACCACGGTGAGCGTGGAGATCACCGTGGCACCGCGTGCCTCACCGGCCGCCAGCAGCGAATCGACGGCCGCGGCGACACTGTCCGGCAGCGGCCGGTTGCTGCTCAGCCGCAGGTCCGCACCCAGCAGCGCACGCGCCTCCGAGCGCACGGAGCGCACTGCGTTCGCCCGATAGGAGTTGATGGAAACCAGCGCGGCCACGCCCAGAGTGATCGTGAGCATGTAAGCACCGAGGCGGCGGACGCTGGCGTGCGCCTCCCGCCGCGCGTGCCGCCAGGCGAACCGGGTGCCCGCGCCGAGGCCCACGGATCAGCTCCCGATGACCCGGCCGGCTGCCAGCCGTACTCGCCGGCCGGTCCGGTCCGCCAGCTCCAGGTCGTGGGTGACCAGCACGAGCGTGGTGCCGGCCTCCGCGTTGAGCCGCATGAGCAGCTCGATCACCAGCGCGCCGGTGTCGGAGTCCAGGTTGCCGGTCGGCTCATCGGCGAACAGGATGGAAGGTTCGTTGGCGAAGGCGCGGGCCAGGGCCACGCGCTGCTGCTCGCCGCCCGAGAGCTGCGCTGGATAGTGGCCGAGGCGGTCGCCGAGCCCAACCCGGCACAGCAGGTCGGTCGCACGCGCGTGCCGCTCCGGCGGCGCGGGCCTGCCGGCCAGCTCCATGGGCACGAGCACGTTCTCGAGTGCCGTCAGCGTGGGAATGAGCTGGAAGCTCTGGAACACGAAGCCGATGTGGCGCGCCCGGAAGGCCGCGCGCGCATCCTCGTCCAGGGTGGCGAGATCGGTGCCGAGCAGCGCGACCTGCCCATGGCTGGGACGGTCGAGGCCGGCCAGCAGGCCGAGCAGCGTGGTCTTGCCGCTGCCGCTCGGTCCGACGATTGCGATGCTCTCTCCGCCCGCCACAGCGAGGTCCACGTCGTGGAGGACTGCGAGCGGCTGGCCGCCGCTGCGGTACGTCTGCGATACTTTCCGGGCTGATATGACCATGAGGCGCATAATAGCGGCCGTCGCGGCCGCGACGCTAACGGCCTGCGGCCGCCCCGCCGCGCGGTCCGCGGACGCCGTTGCGACCGAATCGGCCGTTGTCGTGGCAGGGGCAGGCCCGGCTGCCGCCCCGGCCGCCCAGCCCGCGCGCCCGGCAGCGGCGCCCGATCCCGCGCGGGTCATCCTGTTCGTGGGCACCAGCCTGACCGCCGGCTACGGCGTGGGTGCGGACAGCGCCTACCCGGCCGTCATCCAGCGCTGGCTGGACTCCGCAGGGCTGCGCTATCGCGTCAGCAATGCCGGCATCAGTGGCGAGACTTCGGCCGGGGGGCTGCGGCGCATGGCCTGGTCGCTGCAAGTCCCGATCGACGTGCTGGTGCTCGAGCTGGGTGCCAACGACGGGCTGCGCGGCCTGGATCCCGGCCAGCTGCGTGCCAACCTGGACTCCATCATCCGGCTCACGCTGGCCCGCTACCCGAAGAGCGCCATCGTGATCGCCGGGATGGAGGCGCCGCCCAACCTGGGCGAACATTACGGCACTGCCTTTCGCCGCGTCTTCCCGGAACTCGCCCGGCAGTATCACGCCACCCTCGTGCCCTTCCTGCTCGCCGGCGTCGCGGCCGTGGACAGCCTGAACCAGGCGGACGGCATGCACCCCACCGCGGCCGGGCACCGGGTCGTGGCGGCCAACGTCTGGCAGCAGCTCGAGCCCCTGCTGCGCGCGCGCCTCCGGCGCGCACGCGACGCCCCGTCAAAAGCCGCTCGGGGCGCGGCAGTTCCTCCGGGTCAGGTGACGCGGTAGACTTGTACGGTTGTGCCGCGAACGCGCGGTGCCCGACCCCGAACCATACGATCATGCCGGGAATTCGACGTCTGCTCGCGCGCGGGCTGTGGCTGCTGCTGCTCCTGCCGGTGGCCCGGAGCGTCCGGGCACAGGAGAGCGCCGGCGCGGAACTGTCGCTGGAAGCGAGCGCGCTGCGGGTGTATCTGGATTGCCGTTGCGACCAGGACTACATCCGCCGGGAGATCCCCTTCGTCACTTACGTACGGCTGCGGCAGGACGCCCAGAACCACCTGCTGGTGACGGAGGAGATGGCTGGCGGCGGGGGCCGCCAGTACCGCCTGCCTTTCATCGG
>VEPF01000200.1 GCA_012027055.1 Gemmatimonadota bacterium
CCGCGCCTGCTCCCCGTTCGCTGCGCTCGCCCTGCTGCTGACCTCCGCCTGCAGCCGGCCCGCCCCGGTCCCGATACCCGCACCCCTGCTCCCTGACACCCTGGCGGCGCCCCGCGCCGAGCTGCTCTGGGACCGCTGGGGCATCCCGCACGTCTACGCGCCGGACGCGGCCACCGCCATCCAGGCCTTCGGCTGGGCCCAGATGCGGAGCCATGGCGACCTGCTCCTCCGGCTCTACGGCCAGGCGCGGGGACGGGCCGCCGAGTACTGGGGCGAGCGTTACTTCGATTCCGACGCCTGGGTCTGGACCAACGGCATCCCCGCGCGGTCGGCCGAGTGGCTGGCGCAGCAGTACCCGCAGGAGCAGTCCGTGCTGGACGCGTTCGTGGCCGGCATCAACGCCTGGGCCGAGCTCCACCCGGACAGCCTGGCGCCGGACGTGCGCCAGGTGCTGCCGGTGCGGCCCGCGGATGTGCTCGCGCACCTGCAGCGGGTGCTGCACTTCACGTTCGTCGCCAACCCCGCGGCCGTGGCCGGGATCGGCCGTGCCTGGCAGGGCAGCGGCTCCAATGCCTGGGCCATTGCCCCGGCTCGCAGCGCCTCCCGGCACGCGCTGCTGCTCGCCAATCCGCACCTGCCCTGGGGCGACCTGTTCACCTGGTTCGAGGCCCAGCTCGACGCGCCCGACCTGAAGGCGTACGGCGCCACCCTGGTCGGGTTCCCGCTTCCCGCCATTGCCTTCAACGATTCGCTCGGCTGGACCTTCACCACCAGTCCGCTGGATGGCGCGGACCTCTACCAGCTCGAGCTGCGCGGCAACGGCTACGTGGTGGATGGCAGGTACGAGCCGTTCCGGGAGGAACAGGAGCGCCTGAGCATCCGCGGCGAGGACGGCGGCCTGACCGGTCGCACGCTGCGCATCCGCCGCTCCGTGCACGGCCCCGTGGTCGCCGACAACCCGCGCTACGCGCTCGCCCTGCGCGTGGCCGGGCTGGACGCGCCGCACCTCATCGGGCAGCAGCTCGACATGCTGCGCGCCCACGACCTCCGGGAGTTCGAGACCGCCCTTTCCCGCCTGCAGCTGCCGCTCTTCCAGGTGACGTACGCGGACGCGCGCGGCCACATCATGAGCGTGTACCAGGGGCGAGTGCCGGTGCGCCCCGCCGGCGACAGCCTCTCCTGGAGCGGCATCGTGCCGGGCTACACCCTGGCGACACTCTGGACCGACACCTACCAGTACTGGCAGTTGCCGCGCGCCGTCGATCCGCCCACCGGGTGGCTCCAGAACGCCAACGAGCCGCCCTGGACCATGACCCTGCCGCCGCCGCTCGATTACCGCGGCTATCCGGCTTCGCTCGCCCCACCGCCCGCCCTGAGCTTCCGCGCGCAGCACTCCGCGCGCATGCTGGCGGAGGATTCGCTGATCACCTTCGACGAGTTCGTCGCCTACAAGCACTCCACCCGCGTGGAACTGGCCGACCACATCCTGGAAGACCTGGTGCAGGCCGCGCGCCCCTGGGGCGGCGGGGAGGCGGGGGCGGCCGCAGCCGTGCTCGAGCGGTGGGACCGGCAGGAACGGGCGGGCCGCCGCGGTGCGGTCCTGTTCCAGGCCTTCGCGGACCTGCTGCGCGGGGCGTCGTGGCCGGGCGGTTCGCCTTTCGACGTACCCTGGACCATCCGCGCGCCGCTGGCCACACCGGACGGCCTCTCCGATCCGCGCGCCGCCGCGGGCCTGCTCGAGCGCGCGGCCGCCGCGCTGCGCGCGCGCTTCGGGGCGCTCGACGTGGCCTGGGGTGACGTCTACCGCCTGCGCCGCGACACGCTCGACTTCCCCGCCAGCGGTGGCCCCGCTGCCGATGTCTTCCGCGTGTTCTCATTCGAGGCCGCGGATGATACGCACTATCGCGCCACCGGCGGCGACTCCTGGGTGGCCGCAGTCGAGTTCGGCGCGCCCGTGCGGGCCCGCGCGGTGCTGAGCTACGGCAACGCCTCGCGGCCGGGCTCGCCGCACCGCACCGACCAGCTCCCGCTCGTGGCCGCGCAGCAGTTGCGGGACGTCTGGCTCACCCGCGCGGAGGTCGAGGCCAACCTGCGCGATCGCGAGCGCTTCCGGTAGCGCTGGGCCATGACCTGTGCGCGCGGCCGTGGGCCGCGTGCAGACCGCTCACACCTGTTCGCCAGCGGCGTCGCCCCGCACGCGGTACACGCGCGCCACCCGTTGGTCCACGCCCTCGAGATCGCGCGATACCGCCAGCCGGTATTCCGCCAGCAGCTCCATGCCCGCGGGATCGAACCAGGACCGGCCGCCGTCGCCGGCCAGCACCCACGCGCCGTTCCGGGCGGCGCGCCGGAGCAGCGCCAACTGCCCGCCTGCTTCCCGCCGCTCGTACACCAGGTCCGCCGCCAGCACGATGTCGAATCCGTCCACCAGCTCCGGCTGCGACGTCAGGTCCGCCTGCAGCGTCTCGACCTCCTGCCCCTGCGTCGCCGCTGCCAGCCGCACCACCGTCAGCGCCCACGCGGCGATGT
>VEPF01000106.1:0-2209 GCA_012027055.1 Gemmatimonadota bacterium
GTCCCGGGGTTACCACGTCCGGGGGGGGTGGCGATATGCCGTTGTCACGGCACGCGGCTGCAGCCAGCGCAAGAGTGAGCGCCAACCGGAAAAGAGGTTGCACCGCTGGGCGTACCGACAAGTCCGGCTCCGTTAACGCAACTGTCGTGGTGTCATGGAATTAGAGTCGGGCGCAACGATCGGCAATATAGCCAGGCGGGCCGCCCCCGTTCCAGTATCCTGCAGCTTTCGCGCGCGGGGCCGCCGTGCCCCGGCCGCCCAGCGCCCGCAGACTGCGCTGCCGGGCGGTCGAGGGAGGCCGGCTTCGCAGGCGCGCGCGCCCATCTCCGCGGGGGCCGGTGGAACAACCTGCGGACTGACCGGTAGACAGCCTTTCCGCCCGGACTCCGGTTTCCGGCGGCTGACTCCAGACGGATTGAAGGCGGACCGAAACGGCCATGAATCGAGTGCTCGTCGCAGCGTTGCTGCTCGCTTTTGCCGGCGCAGCCGTCTCCGCGGGCGAGGTCACGATCACGTTGCGTGGCTCGCCCGAGTCGATGGAGCGGCAGAACCGGATCGCTCGCGACGAGTTGTTCTCCTTTCTGCGGACCATCCGCGACGTGACGCGTTCGGCGGATGCGGGCGTACTGGTGCCGGTGCTCGGCAACACCGACTACGAAGTGATCGCGGAGTGGCCGTATGCCCGGCCGGTGGTGCGGGATTTCGTCGAGCTGCTGGCGCAACGCTACCGGCTCGGCTGCGGCGAGCCGCTGGTGGTCACCAGCCTGACTCGCCCGCTCACGCACCAGCCCGCGAACGCCTCGCCGCTGTCCGTGCACCCGGCCGGGATGGCGGTGGACCTGCGGGTGAGCGACCGTCGCCGGTGCGTGCAGTGGCTGGAGGCAGAGCTGCTCGGCTTCGAGGCCGCCGGCCTGCTGGACGGCACGCGCGAATATCACCCGGCGCATTTCCACGTGGCGGTCTTCCCGGAAGCGTTCGACGGCTACCTGGCGCTGCGCGCGGCCGACTCGCTGCAGGTCGCGGGAGCCGAGCGCGACAGCCTGCAGGCACAGTGGCAGCGCGCGCGGTTCGCGGCCGAACCGGTCCTCGCGCGCGCCGGCGCCCCGCCGGCGCCCGGAGACCGGACTCCGACCGTGCTGCTGGGCGATCTGCTCGCGCTGGTGGGCCGGCTGCTGCTCCGCGTCTAGTCCTTCCGTTCCCGCTTCTGGTCGGGAACGAAGATGCTGAGGATGGCACTGACCACGCTGATGATCACCGAGCCGACCAGGGCGGTGAGCAGTCCGTCCACGTGGAAGGCGATGCCGAACCGGTTTGCGATTCCCGCGCTGAGCAGCAGCATGAGCGCGTTGATGATGAAGATGAACAGCCCCAGTGTCAGCAGGATGAACGGGCAGGTCAGGAAGTAGAGGATCGGCCTGATAATGGCGTTCACCAGCCCGAACACGAGTGCAACCCCCAGCAGTCCCGTCCAGGAACCCTCGTAGGTGATGCCATCGAGCAGCCGCACCGCGCACCAGAGCGCCGCGGCGGTGACGAGCAGGCGTACCAGGAAGCGCATGACCGGATCCTCCGCGGACGTGAGCGTCCGCCGCACGGCGGACGGTGCTGAAGCATACGTCGCCGTGACGCGCCGTTCCAGCCGGCGGGCGCGCAGGTGGGGTCGGCGCGCACTATCGAGAAGGGCCAGCCGCCAGTAAGTCCGGGCGGGCCGGCCCTTTTCCCTTTTGCCCTCTTGGTGCCTGGCCCTTGGCCCCTGGCCCTTGCTCCAGCCTCACCGAGCCTGGAGCGCGACCGTCCCCGCCCGGTCTCCCCAGGCGATGCGCAACCTGGGCGAGGCTCCGGCCTGGATGGTGATGGTGAGCTGCTCCACCGGCGCCGGCAGCGTTTCCACCGCGAGCGGCACGCGCCCCACGTCGGCGGAAGCGTCGTAGGACAACCCGCTCATGCCGGTGCGCCGATTGACGACGAGCGTCCACTGGTCCGCGGCGGCCGGCAGCAGGAACAGCGTGTAGGTGCCAGGCTCGAGCGTGAGGGACCCGAGCTGCAGAGGCCGGTCGGTGGCGAGGTGCGTGGCATCGTTGGCGCCGAGCCGCCACACCTGGCCGAACGGCACGAGCCCGCCCCACAGCGGACGGCCGCGCAGCGCGGGCCGGCCGTAGTCCAGCCACACGTTCGCCTCCCCGCCCCGGACGCGCGCCGACGCGCGCGG
>VEPF01000106.1:2219-13686 GCA_012027055.1 Gemmatimonadota bacterium
CCCGGGCCAGGAAATCGGCGGCGAGCCGGTCCAGGTCGACCCAGCGGACGCGCTCGACGCTCACGTACGCGGGCGTCTGCAGGCGCAGGATCCGGCCGCGCTCGTCGATGCGCGCTTTCAGCGATTCATTGAACTGGTTGGTCAGCGCCACCGAGTCGGCCCCGAGCCGCTGCAGGTCCGTGCCGCCCAGCGTGGTGCCGGTGAGCAGCGGGATGCGCCCCGTGCGCGCCGTCCCCTGCACGAACCGCTGGATCGCGAGCTCGTAGGGCGCATAGAAGGGGCCCACCACCGGGATGGCGGCTCCGGCCGCCAGCGCCACTCTCCGGGTCGTACCACCCTGCGTCAGCTGGATGACCGTGCTGTCCCCGGGCCGCACGGGATACTGGATGGTGCGGCTCGCCACAGGCGGCTCGCCCGGGCGGGCGAACTGCTGGTACTCCGCGGCAGTGAGCTGGCCATCGGCGCGGAAGCGCAGCTGCAGCCGGTGCAGGCTGGTGGCGGGGCTGCGCTGCACGGCTTCCGCCGTCAGCAGGTCCGGCGTGCGCACGTAGCGCTCCAGCACGGTGGTGTCGGCGCCGAGCCGGACCACGAACGCGGCGCTGTCGGGCCGCTCCTGCGCGGGCAGTCCGGTCGCGAAGCTGAGGATGACGAGCAGCGAGGCGACGGCCGGGGCAATGCGCATGGGTATCTCCGGGAATCGGGGATCGAAGTTGCAGGTTACGCCGCCGGGGCGCGGGCAACAACCCCGCCAAGGCTGACAGCGGTCCGTTCAGAAGAGCCGCATGGCGGTGAGCCACTCCCGGCTCGCCGGGTCTGCCTGCACGGCCAGGTCGTATGCGCTCTGCGCGTCGGCGCGGCGGCCCAGGTAGAAGAGGATGTCCCCGCGGATGGCGTGCTGCGTGGCCTGGTAGCGCTGCTCCACGCTCCGGGCCAGTGCGGCCCGTTCCGCCTCGGTCGCGCCCAGGTTGGTGAGCAGGGGGAGCACGCTCTCGCGCGACTCCCGGAAGCGCGCCAGGTTCTGCAGCTGGTAGCGGCTGGCCGAGAAGAAGGCCATGGCGGGCGTGAACTCGAGGTACGGGTGGTCGTCCGTGTTGAGCCGCCCGTCTCCCGCGTACCGGGCGAGCGCCTCCTCGCCCATCACGAACCAGCTCAGGAAGTCCTGCAGCCCGTCCGCGAGCATGGGCACGAGCTCCTCGCGCGTGGTCTCCAGCGCGAGTTTGCGCTGCAGGGCCTGCACGTCGATCTGCAGCGGCTGGATGGTGCCCGCCAGGACGCCGTGATGGCGCAGTGGCGAAAGCCACAGGGTGGTGTGCGGGAAGACGGCCTGGAAGGTCCGCACCGTCATCCTGGTTTCCGCGTCCGAGAGCAGGTGGAAGGGCAGCCACTGCACCAGCAAACCGTTCCCGGTCAGGTGCGCGCGCAGCAGGCGATAGAACTCGAGCGTGTAGAGGCTGCCGTTACCGGCCATCTTGGGCGAGGTGGCGTCGATCGAGATCACGTCGTACCGGTCGCGCGCGACCAGCGCGTGGTTCCGCCCGTCCCCCCGGATCAGGTGGTACGTCGGCTCGCCGAGCACGCCCCGGTTGGTCTCCGGGAACCAGCGGGCGGCGGCAATGACGCCGGGCACCAGCTCGACGCAGTCGATCCCCGCCACGCCGTAGCGGAAGATCGCGGACGAGGTGCCGCCCGAGCCGAAGCCGATGATGTTCACTTTCGGCGACGCGACGGGGGCGAGCAGCATCGGCACGTGGGCCAGTGATTTCTGCGCGTCCTGCATGCCGGGCGAGGTGCCGGCGACCGGGAAGCCGTCGATGCTCAGGAACTTGTCGCCGCGGCGGTCCCGGAAAACCGTTACCGTGGAACCCACGCCCTCGTCGTACGAGAGGATCTCGGCGCTCTCCAGCCGCTCGTAGTAGGAGGTCAGGGGCGCCGCGCCGGCGGTCAGGAAATACGCCGCCAGTGCGACGAACACTGCTGCCGGCGGGAGCGCGGCCGCCCAGCGCCGCCGGGGCGGGGACAGCGGGTCGGACAGGAGCAGCACCACCCCCAGCGCAGCGTTCACGGTCGCGACCAGGATGATGCCGCGCTGCACGCCAGCCAGCGGGATCAGGGCGAACCCGGCGGCGAGCGAGCCAACCACGCCCGCCAGGGTGTTCACCGCGTAGACATTGCCCAGCGCCTTCCCGGCGGTGGCCAGGGACCGGGTGAAGATCCTGATGACCAGCGGGAAGGTCATGCCCATGAGGATGGTGGGCACGAGCATCACCGAGAGGCTGGTGACGAACCGCATCCCCATCCACTTCCAGGGCAGCGCCGCGTCGAAGGACACCCCCACCATCCGCTGGATCACCGGCTTCGAGTGGTCCAGGATGGGGATGGCGAGGAGGGCGGAGACGCCGATCAGGACCTGAATCACCCCCAGCCAGGCGACCACGTTCCGCCGCGAGTCGACGAACCTGGCAATCAGGAAGCTGCCGATCGCGATCCCGAGCAGGAAGGCCGTGAGCAGCGTCGAGAACGCGTGTGTCGAGTTGTCCAGGAAGAAAACCAGCGCCCGCGTCCACAGCACCTCGAGCGCCAGCCCGCAGAACCCGGAAACTGCCGCCGTCACCAGCGCCAGGCGGATGACCGGCACCGGAAAGCCGCCCTGGCCCGGCCCGGCCGGCGGCCGCACTGCCTCCGGGCCCGCGGGCAGCTCCGCGCGTGCGCCCGACCGCCGGGACAGGGCCAGGACCGCGGCGGCGATAAGCAGGTTCACCGCGCCCGCGAGCCAGGTGGCCTCGCGCAGGCCCAGCAGCAGGATCAGGAAGAAGCCGGCCCCGAGCGTGCCGACGACCGCGCCGAGGGTGTTGACCGCGTAGAGCAGCGCCACGTCCAGCCCGAGCTGCTCCCGGCGGCGGGCCAGGAACCGGAACAGGACGGGGAGCGTCCCGCCCATGAGCGTGGCCGGCACCAGCAGGACCAGGAACGAACCGGAAAAGCGCAGGAGCGTGAGGGGCACGAAGGCCAGGTCGTAGCGCCGGTGCAGGGCCACGTAGACGTCGTCCAGCCCCGCCAGGATGAGCGGCATGAGGAAGGCGAAGAGACCGATCCCGGCCTCCAGCCAGGCATAGGTCCGGAGCGGCTGGTGGCCCCGGTCGACCAGCCGGCCGAACAGGAAGCTGCCCAGGGCGAGCCCGGCGAAGAAGGATGCCAGGATGGTGCTGGTCGCCAGCGCGGTCGCCCCGAAGACCAGGGTGAGCAGCCGCATCCACACGACCTCGTAGACCAGGCCGCAGGCCCCGGACAGGAAGAAGAGCGCCAGGATGGCAGGGCGGAGGTGATCGAACCCGGGACGGCCCGGCTGCTGGCCTTCTGCCATCTTCGCTCCAGACATCCTTTGGGGTCAGTCGCAGGCGGAGAATCAGGCATCTTGGGGGCCGCGCCGGCGAGCGTCAACGGCAATCGTGCCGATGCGCGGGAACGACGGGGGTGCGCGCCGGCCTCACGGCCGCATTCGGTGAAGGTGCGCGTCGGTACGAGCGGAGCAGTATTGTCGCACGCGGCGCGCGGGCATTACCTTGGCTACCACTTGGCGGGCGAGGCGGGGATCTCGTTCGCAGCCGTGCCGGTCGCGGGGTGCCAGCCGCCTTCGCGTCACCCCTCCCCGGTACGCCAATCGCCCCAGTAGATCTCACTGCCGCGCCCGCGCTAGTCCGCCTGCGACACTCCGCCGCGGTCGGGAAGCGCATCTCGACGAGGAGGCAGGGCGTATGTCACGAAGAGCTTCGCCACTCGTACCCCTGGCGGTCTCCGCGTTCGCTTTGCTGGCCGCCGCTTTTCCCGCCTCGGCCCAGGAAGTGGGCCGCGTCACCGGGGTGGTAAGAGCGGCGGACACGCAGCGGCCGCTGGCCGGGGCCCAGGTCTACATCCAGGGCACCCGGATCGGGTCACTCACCGGCAATGACGGTCGCTACCTGATCGTCAACGTTCCGGCGGGGACGCACGACCTGCGGGTCACCCTCATCGGATACACCCAGGGCGCCATGTCCGTGACGGGCAGGGCCGGGCAGACCGCCACGGCGGATTTCCTGATGAAGGAAACCGCGGTGTCCCTGGAAGGGATCGTAGTGACGGGCACGGCCGCCCAGGTGCGGGCTCGCGAGGTGGGCAACGCCCTTGCCGCCGTGTCCTCCCGGGAGCTGGCCAACATCCCGGTCACGAACCCGGAGAACATCCTGGGCGGCCGCATCCCCGGCCTGACGGTGCTCCAGGGGAACGGCCAGCCGGGCGCCGGCACCACGGTGCGCATCCGGTCCCAGACGACGGTCTCTTCGACCACCGACCCGCTGATTTATGTGGACGGCATCCGGATCTTCCATGAGACCGTCGGGACGCAGGGCGGGGCGCGGCTCGGGCTTTCGCCGCTCCAGGACATTGCGGCCGAAGACATCGAGCGCATCGAGGTGATCAAGGGCGCGTCCGCGGCCACGCTGTACGGCACCGAGGCGGCGGGCGGCGTCATCCAGATCTTCACGAAGCGCGGCATGTCAGGCGCGCCCATCTGGAGCGCCGAGCTCACCGGGGGCTTCAACAACCAGCCGCCGATGAAGATCGGCAACGATCCCTGGGACCTGTTCACGAAGTGCGCCGGCGAGATGTACGGGATCGGCATGACCACCGCCACGTACGGGCAGGAGATCAAGTTCGTCGACACCACGTGCCCGGAGAGCGGGCGCTGGTTCAAGAACGGGCCCGTGCAGCGCTACAGCCTCTCCGTCCGCGGCGGGTCCACGGGCATGGGCTACTACGTCTCGGCGAATTACAGCGATGAGGATGGCACGCTGCCGACGCAGCGGGCGCGGCTCGGCGGGTTGCGGGCCAACCTCGACTTCGCGCCGACCGAGAACGTGAAGATCCAGCTGAACAGCGCGCTCGCGATGCGCGCCCTGAGCTTCGTCGAGGACGGGAACAGCCTGCGGGGCTTCCTGCTCAATGTGGGGCGCGGGTACTCGGGCAACTACCTGGGCAAGCCCGAGGACTGCGTAGGCGTCCCCGCTGGCGTGACCTGCTTCGCGAACGAGCGCATCTGGCTGGATGCGCACAACACCACGCGCTCGGACCGGTTCACCACCGGGCTCACGGTCACGCACGACGCGAGCGAGGCGCTGACCAACCGGCTCTCGATCGGCTGGGACTTCGACCAGATCAACAACCGGCGGATGCAGGACTGGGGTGCGGTGCTGACGGCCCTGGGCAACCTCGGGAACGCGATCAACTACCACACCAAGCTGTCCATCGACTACGCCGGTTCGTGGATCCGGCCGATCCGGTCCGACCTGAACTCGACGTTCTCCTGGGGCGGCCAGATCTTCCGTGACCAGCACCGCCGCACGAGCTATTACACCTACGACTTCGCCGGCCCGGGCGTGCCCACGCTGGAATCCGGTTCCCGGTGGGATCCGCCCACCGACTACAACCTGACCCAGACCAACGCGGGGTTCTTCCTCCAGGAGATGCTGGGCTACAAGGACCGGGCGTTCCTGACGCTCGGGCTCCGCGTGGACGGGAACTCGGCGTTCGGTGAGAACTTCGGCCTGCAGCAGTACCCGAAGGCCAGCCTGTCCTACGTCCTCTCGGATCATGCCTTCTGGCCCAAGTGGTTCGAGACCATGAAGCTGCGTGGCGCCTACGGCTTCTCCGGCAAGGCGCCGGGCGCGTTCGCCAAGCTGCGCACCTGGAGCCCGGTCTCCGACGATGGCACGCCCGGCTTCACGCCGCGCGACGTCGGCAACCCCGATGTCGGCCCCGAGCGCACGCGCGAGATCGAGTTCGGCTTCGATGCGAGCATGGGGCAGGGGCGCCTGGGCGTTGAGGCCACGTACTACAACGCCAAGACCAGCGACGCACTGGTGGGCGTCTCGCAGCCCGGGTCCATGGGCGGTTGGGGAACCCGGACGGAGAACGTCGGCGAGCTCACGGCCGATGGCGTGGAGCTCCAGCTCAACGCCGCCCTCTACCGGACCAATTTCCTGGAGTGGCGGGTGCGGTCCAACCTGGCGTTCTCGCGCAACGAAGCGCAGGACCTGAACTGCCAGGACCTGGATGGGCTGCCGGAGAACGGCCGGGAGAGCTGCCAGATAGTCGCGGTTGCCAACGGGGCGTACATCAGGGTAGGCCGCCCGGTACCCGAGTACTGGGGCTACAAGATCCTGAACCCCGATGAGCACGCCGCCCCGATCCGGTCCGACTCGCTGCTGCCGATCGGCCCGGTCATGCCCACGCGGCTGCTGGGCTTCAGCACCAGCCTCTCGATCGGCAAGCGCATCACGCTCGAGGCGCTCCTGGAGCACCAGGGCGGGCACTACCTGCCCAACTACACCGGCTACCAGGACGAACGCCGCGGCGTGTGGTACCCCTGCTACGAGATCCAGAAGGTCATGGCGGCGGTGAAGGCCGGGGGCAGCGCGAGCCTGCTCGACCCCTATACCGCCATCGAACGCGCCCGCTGCGCCACGAACATCACGGGCGCCGGCTCCTCCGCGAACCCCGCCGGCCACGACAGCAACTACTGGATCGACAAGGCCGACTTCTGGAAGCTGCGGAGCATCTCGCTGAGCCTCGAGCTCCCCGAGAAATGGGTGCAGCGCTACGCGGACCGCGCCACGCTCATCCTGGCTGGCCGGAACCTCCTCAAATGGACCGATTTCCAGGGGACGGACCCCGAGATCGAGGACTATCAGGACCGCGCCGGGGCGGGATCCGGTGCCGGTGCCTACGGCCGGCGTGAGTACTACAGCCTGCCGCCAGCACGCAGTTTCCTGGCCACGCTCCGCGTGACGTTCTGAGGGAGGAGACTACCATGAGCATGACTCGCAAGCTGACTCGCCTGGCGGCGCTGGTAGCCCTTCTGCCCTTCGCTGCCTGCTCGGACGTCCTCTCGCTCGACGTGGAGGCGCCCGGCCGCATCTCGGATACGGACCTGAACATCGCGGGCGCCATGGCCGGCATCGCCGCCGGGGCGTCCTACAACCTCACCTCGGCGCTCGACGCGACCGTGCAGCAGCTGTCCATGGCATCGCTCGACCTCGGCCATGGCGGCAGCTACGACTTCGGCGCCATCCCGATCGGCATCTTCAAGGCCGACGTCGAAGACTGGGGCGAATACACCACCATGTCCCGCGCCCGCTGGACCGCGGAGCACGGGCTCATGAGGATGCTCGAGGTCCTGGGTGCGACGGCGTACGAGAAGGACGCCAACGTGGCCAAGGCCTACCTCATGGGCGGGTTCGCCAACCGGCTCCTGGGCGAGACCCAGTGCCGCGTCAGTTTCGACGACCTGGTGGACGGCGAGTACGTCGCCGGGCCGGACCGGCCGCACACCGATGCGTTCTCCCGCGCCGACTCGCTGTTCACGCGGGCGATCGCGATCGGGACCGCGGCCGGCACGGCGGGCGCCAACATCGTCACGGCGGCGTACGGCGGCCGGGCCTCGATCCGTGCCTGGCAGGGCCGGTGGGATGAAGCGGTGGTGGACGCCGCCAAGGTGCCGACCACGTTCGTGTGGAACAGCACGTTCAGTTCGGCGAACACCAACTACATCTGGGTGGAGACGAACAATCGCCGGGAGATGACGCTGTACACGGTGATGTGGAACAGCGTGCCGAACGATCCCCGCGTGCCGTGGGTGTCCACGACGCAGAAGGGGCAGGACGGGCAGACGCCGTTCACCCGGCAGATGAAGTACAAGACCATCGACGCGGACATCCCGGTCACGCACGGCGCGGAGATGCGGGTGCTGCAGGCGGAGGCGGCGCTGCGCAAGGGGGATTACGCCGGCGCGCAGGGCTTCCTCAACCAGGCGCGGACCAAGTGGAGCATGGCCGCCATCACCCTGCCGACGACGGCTCCGGAAGCGTGGGCGACGCTCCGCTTCGAGCGGTACGCGACGCTGTTCCTGGAGGGCCGCAAGCTCTGGGACTGGCGGCGTTGGAGCGTGGAGGGGGCGCCCAAGCTCGATCCCGCCTCGGCGGGGCGTGACATGTGCTTCCCCATCGGACAGGGGGAGCAGCGGGCCAACCCGAACATCAAGAAGGGGGCGGGCGGCCAGTGGGGAGGCTGTCCGACCTGTGGCTGAGCGGGGCGGTGAACGAGCGGGCGGCTTCGGGCGCCCGCGCCGGATCCTGGAACTGACGGCCCTGGCGCTGAGCATCCTGGCGGCAGGGTGCTACTCCTACACGCAGGTCTCCCCGTCGGCGGTGCCGGCGGGGAGCCACGTGCGCCTGCGCGTGGACCCGAAGGTGCCGCTCAAGGTGGGCGAAGTGCCCTTGCCCGATGGCGGGCGGTCGATCCGCGGAATGCTGCTGCCCGAAAGCTCTGCGGACACGCTGCTCTGCTCGGTGGCATTGAGCAGCGGTGATCCGCTCATGCCGACTCGCGGTTTGCGCGGCACGGTGTCCGTCCCGGTCGCGGAACTGGAGCGGCTGGAGGTGCGGCACTTCCAGAAGGGCCGCACCGCGGCCGTGGTCGGTACCGGTGCGCTGCTCGGCCTGGTCCTGCTGAACTGGGCGTTCGATGTGTCCAACCCGAATACCGTGGGCGATGATGGCGGGGGCGGACCGAACAACGCGCGCATCCCGTTGTTCCGGTTGCGCTGGTGAGATTCCGGCGGAGTTGCGGAACGGCGGAACCGCAGAGGGCGCAAAGAAACGGCAACAACGGAACTGGAACCGCCGAGGACGCAGAGAACGGATCTTCCAGATTCAACGGCGCCGGGCTCTCGGACGGCTAGCGGCCGGCGGTTCGACGCGAAGGATGCCGTGACCGGACCACGAAACCAGAATCCGCAATTCGTGCTCGGCGTCCTCGGCGGCTCCAAATCCGTTGTTGTCGTCCGTAGTCACCGGGCGAGGTGATAGTTGGTGTACCGGCCGTCTCCGGTCACCTCGCGGTCGATGTATGGGGCGAGCCACTCCGGCACCTGGACGCGCTCCTCCGCATGCTCCAGCTCGAGTTCCGCCAGCACGAGCCGGCAGCCGACGAACCGATCGATCTCCCACCGGCCATCCACCACGTACCGGACCTTGCGGACGCGCTTGCCGCGGGTGAGCCGCCACAGCGTCCGGAACACCGCCTCGGTGGTCTCTTCCTCGATCTCCAGGCGCTCCAGGCCGGAGCCGAGCTTGACGGTGCGGTAGTAGGTGGTGGCGGCTCCCTCGCGGGTTCGACGGAGCCGCTCCCTCAGCCGCTGGCCGGGAAGCCAGCCCTGGTCGATGCGCAGCACCCTCGCTCCCGCCGGCAAACGCGGCATGTCGCGGAGCAGGAACTTGCGCTCGATCTCGCGGTCCGGATCGCCGGCGCGGCTCACGCCAGGCGCTCGAGCAGCAGCGCGCGCGTCCGTTCCGGATGGGCGCGGCCGCCGCTCCGCTGCATGACCTGGCCCACGAAGAAGCCGAGCAGGCCGGTACGGCCGCCGCGCTACTGCGCCACCTAGTCGGGATTGGCCGCGACCACCTGGTCGACGAGCGCCGCGAGCACCCCTTCATCGCTGAGCTGGCGCAGGCCGCGTGCCGCCACGATCCGGCGCGGGTCACCGCCGGCATTCGCGAGCTCGCCCAGCACCTCGCGCGCCGCGGACGTGCTCACCTCGTCAGCGCCGACCAGCTCGAGCAGCGCGGCCAGCTCGCGCGGGCCGAACGGCAGGTCCTCGATGGCGCGCTCGCCGCGCACGCGCGGCAGCTCGTTCACGATCCAGTTCGCCGCCACGTCCGCGGCGGTCCCGTATCTGGCGGTCTCCCGGAGGAGCCACGCGGTGCCGGCCTCGCGCGTCACGATGTCAGCCTGCTCGGGCTCGATGCCGCGCGACACCAACTGCTGCCGCTCGCGCTCCAGGTCGGGGCTGCGCGGCGGGGGGGCGCTCGGGGCTTTCGGCCGGCCGGCGCCACCTGGCGCGCCGGCTGCGCGCGGCGTCGACGTCGCCTTCCCCACGGCTACCTGCGGCGTGCCTTTGCCGGCCACCGGTGCCACCTGCGCCGCCGCCCACGAGTCCTTGAGCGTCACCGTGCGGTTGAACACCAGCGCGTCCGGCCGCGAGTCGACACTGTCGCTGCAGAAGTAGCCGGCGCGCTCGAACTGGAAGCGCGCGCCCGGCTCGGCCGCGGCCCTCGCCGCCCAGGGCTCGATGCGCGCGCCGGGCAGCACCACCAGCGAGTCCGGATTCAGGAAGTCCTTCCAGTCCTTGCCGCTCTCGCCCGCCGCGGTGTCCACGTCCGCCACCGTGAGCAGGCGATCGTAGAGCCGCAGCTTGCACGGCACCGAATGCGCGGCGGAGACCCACTGGATCGTCCCCTTCACGCCGCGGCCCGCCGGCGCGCTGCCGCCGCGCGTCCCGGGATCGATGCTGCAGCGCAGCTCGACGATCACGCCGGCGGCATCCTTCACGACCTCGTCGCAGCGGATCACGTACGCGTAGCGGAGCCGCACCTCGCGGCCGGGCGCGAGCCGGTGGAACCCGCGCGGCGGGTCTTCGCTGAAGTCGTCCCGGTCGATGAACAGCTCGCCGGTGAACGAGACCGGGCGGGAGCCCTCGAGCGGGACGTCGTGCGGGTAGAGCGGCGCGTCGATCTCTTCGACCCGCCCCGGCTCCCAGTTCGTGATGGTGACCTTGAGCGGCCGCGGCACGCAGAGCACGCGCGGCACGCGCTGGTTCAGGTCGTCGCGGATGGCGTGCTCGAGGCGGGTGATGTCGACGCGCGTGTTCGCCTTGGTGATGCCGACGCCCTCGGCGAACGCGCGGATCGATTCCGGCGTCACGCCGCGGCGGCGGAGCCCGGCGATGGTGGGCATGCGCGGGTCGTCCCAGCCCGAGACGTAGCCGTCGCGTACCAGCTCCAGGAATTTGCGCTTGCTCATCACCGTGTAATCGAGCGCGAGGCGCGCGAACTCGGTCTGCTCGGGCCGGCACGCGATGGTGATGTTGTCCACCACCCAGTCGTACAGCTCGCGGTTGTTGTCGAACTCGAGCGTGCAGAGCGAGTGGGTGACGCACTCGATGGCGTCCTCGATCGGGTGCGCGTAGTCGTAGAGCGGGTAGATGCACCAGTCGTCGCCGCGCCGGTAGTGGTGCGCGTGCCGGATGCGGTAGAGCACCGGGTCGCGCATCAGCATGTTGGTGGACGACAGGTCGATCTTCCCGCGCAGCACGTGCGCGCCGTCCGGGAACTCGCCGGCCTTCATGCGCCGGAACAGGTCCAGGTTGGCGGCCACGCTCCGGCCGCGGTACTTCGTGGGGTACCCCGGCTGGGTGACGGTGCCCCTCGCCTCCCGGATCTCCTCCTCGGTCGAGCTGTCCACGTAGGCGAGGCCCTTGGAAATCAGCTCTTCCGCGAACGCGTACATCTGCTCGAAGTAGTCGGAGGCGAAATACAGGTGCTCGCCCCAGTCGAAGCCGAGCCAGTGCACGTCCCGGATGATGGCCTCGACGTACTTG
>VEPF01000106.1:13696-14327 GCA_012027055.1 Gemmatimonadota bacterium
GTGCAGGTAGCCGTTGGGCTCCGGCGGGAAGCGCGTGACCACGCGGCCGCCGTGCTTCCCGGCGGCGCCGTCGTCGCTGACCATGGCGCGGATGAAGTCCCGGCGTCCGGCTTCGGTCCGATCGGTTGCGGCTGGTGTGCTCACGGTACGTGTCCCTCAGCGGGTCATGGGCTCGAACCCCGAAAGGGAAAGGAAGTGGCGGTTGGCGTCAATGGGAAGCCCGGCCGGCGCCGTTTGAGTTGCGAAGGCGGCGGAGCTAGCTTGCGACGTCTTCCCCGATCGGTGCCGTGCATGATCAAGCCTCCCGCGAGCACCACCCTGCGTCCGGCCTCCGGCCCGTACGGTCCAAGCCAGCAGCCCCAAAACGTGCCATGAAAACCGCCGCCATCGTACTCGTCGCCCTGGCCGGCACGGCCGCGGGCGCCGCGGGCCGCGCCCAGACGGGCGATACGCTCCCGGAGTGCTGGACGCGGGCAGGGCCCGCGTTCGGGACGTCGGCGTACCGGGTCGAGCTGGACCGGAGCAGTCCGCACGGCGGGCAGGCGAGCCTGCGTATCTCCTCCGAGCGGGCCGACCCCGGCGAGTGGGCGGGCGCGACGCAGCTCTTCCGGGCCGATGACCTGCGCGGCCG
>VEPF01000213.1 GCA_012027055.1 Gemmatimonadota bacterium
GGTGTGACCGTCCGGCCCGATTCTGGGTCCAATGTCGATTTGATCATCCACCCTCAGAGGACTCACCACGATCCGGTCGCCCGCCGCGTCGACGAACAGCAGGCTCCGGTGGGTCTCCCGCCCAACGAACAATCCTTTGCGGTAATCGGAGTCGCCCACATCGTACTCGAGCTTGATCGGGTTCGTGGCATCGATAACGGAGCCATCGCTGGTATTGATGAGCAGAATCCGTCCACGCTCGTTTCTCGGGCCGGATAGCACGAGGAGTCGATCGAGACCAACGAAGCGGAAAAGACATTCATCGGTAGCCGGAACGGGCGCCGTCCATACCAGCCTGTCGGTGCCGGCCTCGTAGGCACCCAGGCTTCCGCCGGTGGTCAGGCAACAGACCAGGTTGCCACCGGGAGACACCTCGAAGTCGTGGTTGTATGGACTGAGGCCGAGGTATGGAATGTCCGGGCAGGCCGGGAGCAGCTGCCGCTTCCCTCTCGCCCATGACCGCGACGCCCGCTTCACCTTCCGCAACTGCTCCGCGCGACCCCTGGCGGCGCCCGCGAAGAACTCAGCGACGGCAGTGGTCGACCCGCAGCCCGGACAGCGGCCCTGCGCTAGGCGTGCGGCGCCCGGCCCGGTGGCAAGACTCTCACCGAGCACGCCGGAACCCGCAAGATAGAGAGTGTGAACTGCCTGCCCACCCAGGGGTCCACAGCGGTGGCAACGCAAGCGCAATCCCGCTGCTGCGAAGTCGTTTGCGGCTGCCTGGTCCAGCTCCGGGAACCGCTTCGCGAGCGCCTCCGCCAGCGCATCGACGACCTGCATCACGTCCAGCAACGCTATTTCGCTCGACGCGTGGTCCTTTGCGGCCTTGGCCGCAAACGCCCCGAACTGACCCTTTGACGAGTCTGCTGCTCTCTTGCCTGACCACCGCTCGAAGAACCGCATCGCGCGCCTCCATAAGGTTAGTGGCGTCACTCGGCTCCGGATGCTCTCATGCCCTGCTCACTATCGACCTGCCATGCGCACGCCCGTGATGTGATCCCCGAGCTGGAGCCGGTCCACCACATCGATTCCGCGCACCACCCGCCCCAGCGCGGTGAAGTCCCCTTCGTTGTGCGGCTGCGGCGTGCTGCCCAGCGTGTAGCCCGCCCGGCCGGTGTCCAGGCCGTTCGACGCCCAGCTCAGGTTCGCGCGCGTCAGGCCGTAACGGTTCACCTCATCGCGCAGCAGTGCCGCCCCGTTGATCGTGCGCATCTGCGCTACGAAGTCCGGGACCACACGGCCGAACTCGGTACCGACGATGGCGCCGGACTCCACCAGGCGCACGAATTCCTCCATCGCGAGCGGCGCTTCTCCGGCGAACAACTCCAGCTCGATGCTGCCCCGCTCCGTCTCCCACGACGCCCGCGGCCGAGGCTCGTAATTGTATGCGGGTACCACCCAGCGCTCGACGAGGACACGATAATCGGCGAGCGGGCGCTCCGGCGGACCGGGCACCGCGGGTGGCCGGGCGGATGCCTGGACAGCAGGTGGCGCCGTACCGGAGACGGCCGCCCCCGGAGCCGCCCCGGCCTGCGCCGCAGGCCTCGCCAGCCGGGGCGGCGCATTGGGGATCAGGCTGTCCGCTACACCCAGGCGTCGCAGCGACTGGATGGCGGTGGTCCGGAGCGCGGACGGCTGTGGTTGTGCGGCGATGGCCGTGAGCCGCGGCACCACTACGTCCGCGCGCGCAGTGAACCGTCCCAGCCCCTCGACTGCCGACACAGATATCCAGCTGTCCGGATCGTCCATGGCCTTCAGGACCGCCTGGAACGATGCTTCATCGTCGTACAAGGAGAGCGCGCGGAGCGCCTCGGTGCGCACGCGGCGATCGGGATCCGCAAGTGCGGCGCGCAGCACACCGGCCGTCTGCTCGCGGTCGATCCCGGCGGTATCGACGAGCGCGGGCGTGAGTCCTCGAACCGCCCAGGAGCGCACTTCGCCGGCGCTGTCGTCGGCGAGCCGGAGGAGGTGTGGCGTGGCCGCGGGGTTGCGCGGGCGGAACAGGGCCCAGGCCGCGCGCCAACGGACCGTGGAATCGGGCGACGTCGTCCAGCGGAGCACGGGGGCCAGATCCACGCGCGCAGGGAACCGCCCGATGGCGAGCAGCGCCTCGCCGACGGTGGCCGAGGCGGCGCGCGTGCCGGGCGCTGTCGCGAGGTAGGCGGCCAGCGCGGCCTGGGCCTCGGGCGTGCGGATTTTGCCGAGGGCGCCGGCGGCCTCGCGTGCGACCGTGCGGGGCGTCTCGGGCGAGGTGAGGGTGGCGGCGAGCCAGCTCACGGCCGCGCTGTCTCTGAGCTGCCCGGTGGCCCAGGCCACGGTCGCGGCGATGGCCGTATCCAGGTCGGCGCGGACGGGCGCGAGCAGCGCGCGGCCACGCGGGTCGGCAATGCGCGCCACGGCAAGCACCGCCCGGCGTTTGACTTCGGGGTGAGTCGATCGCAGCAGCCGGGCGAGGGCGGTGTCGTCCAGAGTCCGGCGGTCCTCGAGCAGCAGGAGGCGGGCTAGCTCGTCCACCTCGGCGGGTCCGAGCTGCGGCCGCTGCCGGATGCTCAGGATCTCGTAGTCGAAGATGAGCGTGGCGTTGGGCGGGATGTCGCGGTTGCCGCGCTCGCCGTAGGCCAGGTCCGGCTTCATGACGATCAGCACCCGGTCGCCCTCGCGGACGTAGCGCATGCCCTCCTCGAAGCCGCGGATCACGCGATCCACGCGCGGGCGGTACTCGTAGGGGCGACCCTCGGTGCGGGTGTTCCAGAACTCGCGGCCATCGGGGTAGCGGCCGATGCCGTGGCTCACCATGACGTCGCCCGGGCGGGGCTGCGGCCCGGAGCCGTGTTTCAGGAATACGTACCGGAGTCCGGACTCGGTGGTAATCGGGTGGCTCGCCGGCCCGGGGGGGCGCTGCTGGGCGGACGCGGGGGCGGTGTGCCGCGGCCGCGGCGGCGGGACCGCAGCGCTGCGCGCCCTGGTTCCGGTCATGGTGCCCTCTCGATGGCCAGCGTGCGGGCGAAGAACGGCAGCACCGTGCTCCGGATGCGCGCGTGCACGTTGTTGATGTGGTTGCCCGGGTAGATGCCGTACTCGTGCGCCACGCGGTACTGGTCCAGGATGCGGTGCACCTCCGTGACCGTCGGCGCGATGCCGCGATCTTCGTCGCCGGAGTCGATGCCAAAGGCGATGCGCCGCAGGCTCGGGATGTACTGGTCGATGAACGCGAGCGGTGCGTTGGCCGCGAACCTGGCCAGCACCTGCGGCTGCAGTTCGCCGTTCTTCGTGGGCAGATCGAGGAAGAACGGCGGGTTGTTCGGGTTCGGCGCCCAGGCCGCGGCCGAGGCGATCTGCGCCCGGGTGCCAAAGTCCGCTTGCTCGAACGCCTCCATGGAGGTGATGGCTTCGTAGCGCTGCAGCGCGGCCAGCGCCTCGGGCGTGGCCGGCGCGCCGCGCGCGGTGCGGCAGCGCGGGCTCATGGCATAGACGCTGCCGAAGACGTGCGGGTGCTTCATGCGGCCGCGCGTGGCGCCGTAGCCTCCCATGGAGTGACCCATGAGCCCGCGGCTCGTGCGGTCCTCGATGGTGCGGTAGTGCGCGTCCACGTACGCCACCAGGTCGCCGGCCACGAATTCCTCCCAGTAGCCGGTGGTCACCGAGTTGGAGTACATGCTCCCCTGGAACCTGGTGTAGGCGTTCGGCATCACCACGATCAGCGGCGGCAGCGCGCCGCTGGCGATGGCGCTGTCGATGACCGTGACCAGGTTCACGAAATGCGGCTGCCAGCCCATCCAGTGCAGGTCGTCGTCCGTGTAGCCGTGCAGCGCGTAGAGCACGGGGTACTCGCGGGTCATCTGCGCCGCGTAGCCGGGCGGCAGATAGACGGTGGCCAAACGGTCCGCCGGGTCGCTGGACAGATTGCCCTCCAGGCTGGCGCCATGAACCGTGATCCGCGCCACGCTGCCCTGCAGGGGGTGGGGGTATGTCTGCGCAACGAGCGGCGCGGCCCACATGGCCAGCATGGCCAGGAGCAGCGGCAGGCCTGCCCGGGGGTGAGATTGCACGGGTAACCTCCTCCCGAAAGGGGGTCGGAATCGCCCATAATGTTGTGATGTTCCGGGCCCGGCGCACGGCGATCGGGGGTGATTCCGCGCGGGCCACGAGCCCACCATACCCTGCCGGCAGGCGAAACCATGAGCGATGGCGTGAGCAGGCGCGAGTTTCTCGGTACCGCTGCGGCGGCCGCATCTTCCCTGGCCTTCGGGCCACTGGCCCATGGTACCCTCCGGGCGGCGGCGCCGCCGGACGTTCCCGGCCGCATCGTACTCGAGCCGTTCGACTACCGGGGCGTGGCGCTCGGTCCCGGTCGCTGGCAGCAGCAGTACGCCTCGGCGCGCGACTTCTACCTGGGCGTCAGTGACGACGACATCCTGTGCGGCTTCCGCCGCGCCGCCAACTTGCCGGCTCCCGGCAAGCCGCTGGGCGGCTGGGCGGCGAGGGACTCATCGACCGTGTTCGGGCAGTGGCTGCAGGCCATGTCGCGCACGTCACGCGCGAACGACGACAAGGAAATGGCGGCGAAGGCGGCGAAGCTGATCGACGAGTGGGCGAAGACACTGGGCGCGAACAACGACCCGCGCATGCGCCACTACCCCTGGGAGAAGCTGCTGGGCGGGCTGAGCGATGCGCACCAGTACCTGGGTTACGATTCGGCGCGCCTGATGGAGCGCATCACGGACTGGGCGATCGCCAACCTGGACCGCACCCGGACGCCCGCCGCGAACACGCCCTGGGAGCTGCACAGCGGCACGCCGCTCGAGTGGTACACGCTGGGCGAGAACCTGTACCGCGCGTACCAGCTCACCGGGAACGCGAAGTACCGGGAGTTCGGCGATGTCTGGCGTTATGACGCCTACTGGAACCGCTTCGCCGAGACCAGTGATCCGCGGGGGGCGCAGGGCGTGCACGCCTACAGCCACTGCAACTCGTTCAGCGGCGCGGCCATGCTCTACCAGCTGGACGGCGATCCCCGGCTGCTGCAGATCCTGAAGAACTTCTACGACTTCCTGCAGAACACGCAGTGCTACGCCACGGGCGGGTTCGGGCCGGCGGAGCGCTACGTCTACCACGATGGCGCGCTGGGCGCGTCGCTGGAGACGCGGGTGGACAGCTTCGAGGCCCCGTGCTGCTCGTGGGCTTCCTTCAAGCTGGCGCGCTATCTGATGACGCTCACGGGCGAGGCCCGGTACGGCGACTGGCTGGAGCGGCTGCTCTACAACGCCATCGGCGCCTCGCTGCCGATCGTGGAGAACGGGAAGCACTTCTACTACGCGGACTATCACCTGGGCGCCGGGCTCAAGTACTACTCGCGCAGCAACTACACCTGCTGCTCGGGCACGTATTTCCAGGACGTGGCCGAGTACCAGAACCTGATCTACTTCCGGGACCGGGACGCGCTCTACGTGAACCTGTACCTGCCCTCGACCGTCGAGTGGCAGCGGGATGGCGGCCCGGTGCGGCTGACGCAGGAGACCAAGTACCCGGACGCGGAGCAGGTCACGCTGCGCCTGGACCCGGCGGCACCGGCCACCTTCGCGCTCCGCTTCCGCGTTCCGGCCTGGGCGCGGGATGTGTCGTGCCGCGTCAACGGCAGCGCCACGGAGGTGGCCGCGAAGCCCGGTGAGTGGGCGTCGCTCGCGCGCGAGTGGCGGAAGGGCGACATCGTGGAACTCACGATCCCGCTCCGTTTCCGCCGGGTGCCGATCGACGAGTGGCATCCGAACCGGGTGGCCGTGGTGCGGGGGCCGGTGGTGTACGCGCAGCAGATCCCGCACAAGAACGTGGTGCGCATTCCGCCAGACGATGACGCCCTCAACGATTTCTTCATCGCCGGCAACGACCCGACCGTGTTCCGGTTCAAGGGCCAGATCGAAGCGTCGCAGCGCGACGACTTCATGCCCTTCTACCGCTTCGCGGAGCTGGAGCGGTACCGGCTGTATCACGATCCTGCCATGAGGACGGACCTGTGGTGAGCTGAAGAGTGCGGCAGAGCCGGCCGCAAGGGATAGATGACATCCTTGCGGCCGTTCCGTAGTCGCATGATTGTTGGACACGTCATACCGTGATACCGCCGTTTCGCCCGATCAAAATGGAGGAATCGTGTCGCCTCCGATCCGTTCTTCCGGCCTGGTGACGTTCCTCGCGCTGATCACCCTCGGCAGCCCCTCCCCCCTGCAACCACAAGAGACTGCCAGCATCACTCGCACCTTCGATTTTGGACAGCCGCGGGCACTCGCGCTGTGCGGCACGGGGCAGTACGACCGGGTCACCAGCCGGCGAACGGCGACGGAGATAGAGGTCTCGATCCAATCCCTCTACGATGTCGCGCTGTATGCCGACTCGGCCGCGTTCCGGCAGGCGTGGCGGAAGAAGCCCAGACTGGAGGCTATGCACAAGGCGGTGCGGGAGGCGGTGTTCCCGCTGGCCGTGGTGCTCACGATATCGTACGACATGACCGCTGACCGGTTCGCCCAGGAACTGGCGCAGGATCTGAAGGACGTCAGTGGCTCGCCGGCGCTGCTCGGCTACTTCGAGAAGGACCTGCCGGCGGGCGAGGAAATCGCAATCCGGGTGCTGGAGGGCCAGACCGTGAAGGTGACGGCCTACGGCGAGGAGTGGCCCGAGATCCGGAACCGCAAGCTGGCTCGTGCTCTCCTGGGCATCTGGATCGGCCCGGGCAAACTCTCTGCGGAGCGTGAAGGCCTTTTCGCGCGGGGGTTGGCATGGTCGCGATAGACGCGCTGCATGGGCAGCGCCGGGTGGGTCCGGCCGGTCGGGTACTGCTGTTGGTTCCCTGCCTGCTGGCGGGATCTCCGCAGACCGCTTTCGCGCAGGCTCGTACGCCAGGGTGCGTGCCCGAGCCCACGATCGGCAAGACGGTCGGGGCCGTGACCAGCTTCCGGCAGAAAGGCGAGCTCACGTCCTACGGCAGCGTGGAACTCGTCCGGCGCACGCTGCGTCGCGCCATCCCCGAGCGCCTGCAGGCGAAGGGGTATGACGTGGTGGCTGCGGATCTGACCGGGCTTCCGGAGGATGTCCAGCAGTGGCCGCGCAGGAAATCTGACGTGGCGGCCGCCATGGCCCGGCAGAATCTGACCGCTCTGGTCGTCGTCGAGTTCCAGTTCTCCGAGACGCAGAGTCTGTGGAGTTGGACCGCGACCGAGGGCCAACCGGGATATGCCGGCTACCGGACGTATACAAAAACCCTCAACTCGGCCCGACCGATGCCCTCCGCCGCCTGGAGCGAGTGGATGTTCGCGTGTGACGGCACAATCCAGCATCAGACGAGCGCCATGGCGCGGGCTGGTTGGAAGCCGGAGCGGTGGATTCAAGCCAACACCTATGATGCGGTGATCGAACAACTGGTCGCTCAGAAGATCCCGATAACCCCCAAGCCTCTCGAGGCGTGGGCGCGCGAGCTGGCTGCCGCCCCCGCACTGCTGACTCAGTTACCCAGGTATGCAGAAGACCGCCCAGCCTTGGGGTTCGCCTCGGTCAGTGCCGGCTTCGATCACGCCTGCGGTCTGACGCCGGAAGGTGCGGCATACTGCTGGGGCAGCAATACCCACGGCCAGCTGGGCGGAGAAGTACAGGACGCGTGCCCGTTGGCCACACCCAACTTCGCCCCGGCCGCGACCGTGCCGTGCAGTGTCCCGCCGGTCCGGGCGGGCGCGGGCCTGACTTTCCGCTTGCTTCGGGCGGGCGAAGAGTACACCTGCGGCCTGACGCTCACGGGCGAGGCGTACTGCTGGGGATCCAACCTGTGGGGCAGGCTGGGGGACGGCACCGACACCACCCGGTCGGCACCGGTGCGCGTGGCGACCGATGTGCCGTTCGACTCGCTCTATCTCGGAGGCAAGTACAGCTGCGGCCTGACTGCCGGAGGAGAGGCCTACTGTTGGGGGTACAATGGGTTCGGGCAGCTTGGCGACAGCACCACGGTCGACCGCCGGACGCCAGTGGCCGTAAAAGGCGGCGTGTCGTTCGCCACGCTGTTCCCTTCCTTCCTGGGCCCGTGCGGTCTCGATGCCGCCGGAGCGGCTCACTGCTGGGGCGGCATGGCAACGACTGGTCCGGTGCTGCAGCGGACCACGTCCAGAATGCCGCTGGCGCGCGCGCCGGGGCCGTTCGCCAGGCTTGTGCTTGACTGGGCCATGACCTGCGGACTTGCCGTTGACGGGACCGGCTACTGTTGGTCGGGAACCGGCGATCCATATGTGCTGGGAAGCGCCGGCAGGCTGCGGGAGATTTACTTCAACGACGAGGGCAATCCCTGCGGGATCACGCGCGATGCCGACAAACGGTACTGCTGGAAACGATCTTCTCTCAACGAAGCACCAAGGCGCACGCCTAATCCGGCCACGCCGAAGGGAAGCGATCTCACCTTCGCTGCCACCACCAGGGGGGGCGGCGTCATCCCGGACGGTTGGGCGACGGGTGAAGATGGCTTCACCATCTACGGTTACACCCGGACCCGGCAGGAAGGAACGTTCACCTGCGGGGTGAGCGGGGGCGCCGTCTATTGCTGGGGCGCCAATTACCGCGGCCAGTTGGGCGACCGTACCAAGACCAATCGAGAGACACCGGTGCGCGTGCGGTAGCGCGTTCGCTCGGTTGCGGGCCGAATTGCTCGGCCCGCCGGCCGGCCGCCTCCCCTGCTTGCGTCCGGCCATGCTAGCTTGAGGCTCCAGACGACCCTCATGGAGTACGCGATGACCGCGTGTCGCCCTGGTGTACTAGCTCTGCTGGTCATGACCGCCTGCGCGCCGGCGGTCATGACCGCCACGGTGGAAAACACCCGTACCATCACCACCCCGCACGGGCGGGTGGTGGTCGATGTCTGGCTCGATACCGCGGGCGCGCCGCGCTACCTGGTCCAGCTCGGCGGCGAGCCCGTGCTGCAGGAATCGCGGCTCGGATTGGTCCGGGACGATGCCGACTTCTCCACCGGCCTGCGGCTGCGCGCGGTCACGCCCACCGAGGCGGTGGCGGACCGCTACGAGACCCCGACGGCCAAGCGGCGGGTGAACGAGTATCGCGCGCACCGGCGAGTGTTCCAGCTGGAGACCGCGGCCGGCCAGCGGCTGGACCTGGTGTTCCAGGTATCGGACGATGGCGTCGGCTTCCGGTACGTGTTCCCGGACACGTCGGCCGAGGTACGGCGGTTGCTGGAGGAGGTGACGTCGTACCGGCTGCTGCCGGATGCGCGCGCGTGGTTGCAGCCGATGCAGGTGGTGGGCACGGGCTGGGGCGGGTCGAATCCGGCGTACGAGGAGTACTACCAGCAGGACATCCCGGCGGGCACGCCTTCGACGCTGGGCGCGGGCTGGGTGTACCCCGCCCTCTTCCGCTCGGGCAGTGCCTGGCTGCTCGTGAGCGAGACCGGCCTCGGCCGGAACTACGCGGGCACCCGCCTGCGCCACGAATCGCCCGGCGGCGAGTACCGGGTGGGCTTCCCGGACCCGCGCGAGAGTCGCATGGGCGGGCCGGTCAATCCGACGTCCACCCTCCCCTGGTCCTCGCCGTGGCGCGTGCTCGTGGTGGGAAGCCTGCAGACGATCGCGGAATCGATGCTCGGCATCGACCTGGCCGATCCGCCGGCAGTCAGGCCGGCCGGCGAGATCGTGCCCGGCAAGGCGGCGTGGAGTTGGCCGCTGCTCGGCGACCGGCGGATCGACTTCGACACCCAGAAGGAGTTCGTCGATTACGCGGCGAGCCTGGGCTGGCGCTACGTGCTGGTGGACAACTACTGGGACCGGCAGATCGGCTACGAGAAGATCCAGGAGCTGATCGATTACGCGAAGCCCAAGAGCGTCGGGATCCTGCTCTGGTACAACTCGGCCGGGCCGTGGAACACCACGCCCCAGACTCCGCGCGACCGCATGCTCACGCACGAGAGCCGCGTGGCCGAGTTCCAGCGGCTGAAGCAGATGGGCGTGGCCGGCCTCAAGATCGATTTCTTCGGCGCGGACGGTCAGTCGATGATCGCGTATTACCACGACATCATGATCGACGCCGCGCCCTACGGCCTGCTGCTCAACTTCCACGGCGCCACGCTGCCGCGCGGCTGGTCCCGCACGTACCCGCACCTGATGACCATGGAGGGCATCAAGGGGCTGGAGTTCGCCACGTTCGAGCAGGTGAACGCGGACCAGGTGCCCACGCACGCCACCATGCTGCCGTTCACGCGCAACGTGTTCGACCCGATGGACTTCACGCCCATGGCCCTGGACCGGTTCCCGCGCACCGAGCGGAAGACCACGCCCGCGGCGGAGCTGGCGCAGGCGATCCTGTTCACGTCGGGCATCCAGCACTACGCGGAGATCCCGGCGGGCATGGCGAAAGCACCCGAGTACGTGCGCACCTTCCTGCGCGGCATCCCGAGCATCTGGGATGACGTGCGCTTCCTGGCGGGCTACCCGGGCAAGTACGTGGTGCTCGCGCGGCGGAGCGGCGAGCGCTGGTGGCTGGCCGGGCTGAACGGCGAGGACACGGAGCGCGAGCTGACGCTGGACCTGCGGGAGGTCGCGGGCGGGAAGTCGCTGGTGCTGATCACGGAGGGCGACGATGCGCTCGGGTTCGCGCGCCGCGTGGTGCCGGTGCCGAAGACGGGCGAGCTGGTGGTGAAGCTGAAGGCGCGCGGCGGCTTCGCGGCCGGGCCGGAGCAGCGCGACTGAAGCGGCGCGCGGCGCGGCCCCAGCCGCGCCGCTTCCAGGCGTCCAGGATGGCGCGCTCCTGCTCGGCGGTGAGCACGTAGCGCGGGCGTTCCCGCAATGCTGGCGGCACGGTGTCGGATGCGCGCCACTGGAGCGTGTCGCGGGCGGTGTCGGCGAGCGGGCGGAGCGTGAGGCCGGCCGCGAGGGCCTTGCGGCCGTCGATGCGCTGGTGGCCCAGGTCGTCGCCTTCGGCCATGACCCACGGGATGCTGTAGATCATGCCCTCGCTGGTCCCGTCCGGGTTCTTCCGCAGCGGGTACTGCTTGAGCCAGGCGTAGTCCTCGATCCAGGTCCAGGAGAGCGGGGCCGCGGTGTTGGCGGCGACGCCGTAGACGAACTCCTCCAGGGTCTGGGGGCGCGCGGGCCCGACGGCATTGAAGGTGCCGGTGGCGCCCGCGGCGAGGAGCCCGACGAGCCACGCGGCCAGGTCGCGCACGTCGATGTACTGCACGCGGTCGTCTTTGCGCCCCGCCACCAGGATCTCGCCCCCGCGCGCGATGCGCACCGGCCAGTAGGTCCAGCGATCGCTGGTGTCGCCGGGCCCCACGATGTAGCCCGGGCGCACGACGATCGCGCCCGTGCCGAACGCGTTGCGCACCTCGTTCTCGCTCAACGCCTTCATCACGCCGTAGCTGGGCTGCGGCTGCGGCGGCTCGTCCCGGAGCGGCACCGGCCCGTCCTCCGCGATCTCGACGGTGCGATACGGCCAGTAGACGCCGGTCGAAGAGACGTACAGGTAGCGTTCCGCCCGCCCGCGCACCGCGCCCGCCGAATCGCGCGTCCAGGTGTGCTGGTAGCCCGAGGTCTCGATGACGATGTCCCATGTCCGCCCCCGGAGCGCGGCGAGACCGTCGGGCTGCGACCGGTCACCGGTGAGCTGCTCGACCCCGGCGAAGTCCGCCTCGTACAGGGCTGGCTCGCGGCGACCGCGGGTCAGGATGCTCACGGCGTGAGCGCGACGGACCAGCTCGTGCACCAGGTGCGGCCCCAGGAAGCCGGTGCCGCCCAGGATCAGCACGCGCAGCGCCGAGCTCGAGCGCGGCGCGGTCCGGGCCCGGCCGAGCGATGGGACGGCGAGCGCACCGGCCGCGAAGGCGGCGCGGAGGAAGGCGCGGCGAGTGGTCATCGGACTGCTCCGGAAGGGGGTTCGCCAGGGATTATCGCGCCCGGCCCGGGACCGCTCAATGGCGCTGCCGTGCCACGCCAGCCGCTCCGACCGGGAGAGAGATTGCCCGGGCCGGGCGTCGGAGCGTAACATCAGGGCCGGCCGCCCTCCCCGGTGTGCTTGCCTCCTACACCTCGAGGACTACTGCCGATGTCGGGAGCTGCGAACCTCTCCTTCACTCGCCGCGTGCCCACCTGGGCACTGGCCATCTCCGGCGCCGCGCTGGTGATCCCGGTACTGGTCAGCGTCCTGGTGCCCGAAGCCTACCGGGTGTACACGCTGCTGGTCTGGCTGCTGGCCATCGTACCCGCATTCCTGCTCGCCTATCACCGCGGCTGGCAGGGGGCGGCGCTCTCGCTGGCGGCCGCCATGGCGGTGCTGTCCACCACGCAGGCCATCCTGGTATTCACCGGCCAGCAGCTCGAGAACTGGACCGTGCTGCTGCTGATCGTCGGCCTGTTCATCGCGGTGTCGCTGGGCGTCGGCCTGGTGACGGAACTGCTGCACCGCGCTCGCGAGGAGGCGGCCGAGCTGGCGCTCATGGACGCACTGACCGGGCTGCCCAACCAGCGCTACGGAGAGCTGTTCCTGGAGAAGGAGTTCGAGGCCGCGCGGCGGGGCCGCGCGCTCACCATCGTGCTCTTCGACGTGGACCGGCTCGAGCAGTACAACCGAGCGCACGGCTACACGGCCGGGAACGAGGCGCTCCAGACCTTCGCCAACGTCCTCGCCGTCACCACGCGCAAGATGAACCTGTCCGCGCGCTGGGGCGGGGGCCGCTTCCTCTCGGTGGTCAGTTCCGCGGACATCCAGGGCGCGACCGTCTTCACCGAGCGGGTCCGCGCCTCCTTCCTGATGTCCCAGCCGCGGTACGGGCCCATGAGCGTGAGCGCGGGGATGGCGGCCTACGACGTCGGGATGGGCACACCCAACGAGCTGCTGGCGGCCGCGGAGCACGCCCTGTTCCTGGCCAAGGCCGCCGGGCGCGATCGCGACCGGGTCTCGGAACGGCGCCTCGCGGCCGGGGGGCGGAGCGCCAGCTGAAAGGCTAGAACCCGCCCAGCTTCGTGATCAGTCCGCCCGCGCCCACCGCCCAGCCGGCGCGCGGGGACGCGAACCCAACCGACCAGTAGTTGAGCGTGTCGATGGCCACCCAGGTGGCGCCGTGGTCGCGCGAGTACACGGCGCCATCGGGCCCCACCGCTACCACCACCGGCGGCCGGGTCTCCGGCACCCACGTGCCGCCCCACACGCCCCGCGCAAGCGGCGGGCGCGTAACCGGGCGCCAGGTCCGGCCGCCGTCTCCGCTGACGGCCGCGAGCACATCGGCCGCCGCCGACTGGTAGCCGCCGCCCAGCACGATGCCGTTCCGATCGTCGCGGAAGCTCACCGACTGCGGGCCGGACCCACTCCGCACCGTGATCGGCAGCGTGTCCACGCGCCAGGTGCGGCCGTAGTCGGCGGTGTGCAGCAGGCGGGCGCGGGCCTGGTTGCTCATCACCAGCCAGGCCAGGCCGCCCGGCCGGGTCACGAGGCACGTACCGCTCGCCGCGAAGCTCCCCTCTCCGGCCCCGGCCGGTGGCAGGGCCTGCCGCGGGACACGGCGCCAGGTGCGCCCGCCATCAGCCGTGCGCAGCAGCGCGATCCACGCGCCCACCGCGTCGCCGATCGCGATGCCGCGCTGCGAGTCCCAGAACGCGAAGCAGTCGTAGAATCCCTGCGGCTCGGGATTCGTGAACTGCAGGCTCCAGCTGCGTCCGCCATCGGCGGTCCGGTAGATGCGCGACAGGTCGCCGCTCCCGATGCTGAGCAGGAACGCGGTATCGGCGCTCACCGCGTGCACGTCCCGGAACTGCAGCGTGTCCGCGCCCGGCACCCGCCCGGTCTCCCAGTGCGCGCCCCCGTCGAGCGTGCGGAGCCAGGTGCCGTGCTGCCCGCTCACCCAGGCGACGTCATCGTTCACCGGGCTCACCGCGATCAGCAACGCGTCCGTGCCGCTCTGCTGCGGCGCGCGCGCGAGCCCGCCGGCGGGTACGACGGGCGCAGCGGGTGCGCCCGGTGCCGGCTGCGCGGGTGTACCGCCTGCGCGCCCGGCGTCGGTGCCGGTGCCCGCCGCGGCGCACGCCGCGAGCGGCAGGAGCAGCGCCAGCACGGCGGCGGCGCGGCGGCGCCCGGTGACGGCTGGAGGCATGAGCGTGTCCCGGTGGTATGGTGATCGGACTGGCGTCCTGGGTGGAAAGTAGCGAGCGCCGCGCGGGCGGCCACCCGCGCACTGGGCCGCGGCCCGTCCGGATCGGCGAGCGCCGGTCCGGCGCGGCGGCGCCGCAGCGCCCAGCCGCCGCCGCCCGGGGGCG
>VEPF01000059.1 GCA_012027055.1 Gemmatimonadota bacterium
CGCGGATGCCACGGTAAGCGAACAGGATGACCTGGTAGCGATCGGTCAGGCCGCGGGCGAGCGGGCCGTGGTTTTCGTGGGCGAACGTGCCCCAGCCGCCCATGCACAGCACGGGCTCGCCCTCGCCGAGGACTTCGAAGTACATCTGGTGGGCGTTGATGTGGGCGATGGGCATGGTGCAGGGTCGAATTCGTCCCGTTGCCGAAAGCCCGCATACTGCCGGAATTTTCGCGGCGCTGCTGCTAGAGTAGCCGCTTTTCCAGCTTCACCGGGGGTTGTCCGGTGACCTATGCCGCCATTACGGGCTGGGGCAAGTCCATGCCGCCTGCCGTCCTGGCCAATGCCGACCTCGCCACCTTCCTCGATACCAACGACGAGTGGATCACCAGCCGCACCGGCATCAGCGAGCGCCGGATCTCGCACGTGCCGCTGTCCGAGCTCGCCTACGTCAGCGCCATGCGCGCGCTGGCGGCGGCCGGGCTGAATGCCTCGGAGCTGGACCTGATCGTGGTCGGCAGCTGCAGCTACGACGACCAGGTGCCGAACCAGGCGTCCGGGCTGCAGGCGCGGCTCGGCGCCAGGAACGCGGCATCCATGGACGTCAACACGGCGTGCACCAGCTTCCTGTACTCGCTCAGCTGCGCCAACGCGTTCATCCGCACCGGCGTCGTGAAGCGCGCGCTCGTGATCGGCGGCGAGATCATCACCACGTTCATGGACTGGCAGAACCGCGGCGTGGCCGTGCTGTTCGGCGACGGTTGCGCGGCGGTCGTGCTCGAGGCCACTGATCGCGAGGAAGGCCTGCTGGCCGAAAAGCTCGGCTGCGACAGCGACGCCCGCGGCACGCTGGTGGTGGAGGGCATGGGCGCCCGCTACGCCAACATGGGCCGCATGCTCGGTTCGACCAACTGGATCTTCGAAGGTCCGGAGATCTTCAAGCGGGCCGTGATCGGCATGTCCGGCGCGTGCGCCGACGTGCTGGCCGCGCGCAGCATCACGGCCGACGACATCGATCTCGTGGTTCCCCACCAGGCCAACCAGCGCATCATCGAGGCGGTGGCCAAGCGCGCCGGCGTGCCGATGGATCGGGGGTACGTGAACGTGCACCGCTACGGTAACATGTCGGCGGGCACGGTCCCGGTGGCGCTGGTCGAGGCGCTGGACGAGGGCCGCGTCAAGCCCAACGCCACGCTGCTGATGCCGGCCTTCGGCGCGGGCCTCACGTGGTGCGCGCACCTCGTCCGCTGGGGCGAGCGCGTCACGCCGAAGGACACCACCGACGTCGAACTGCCGCCTTGCGACAAGACGGCCCTCGAGTTGGTGCGCATCGCGATGCGCGCCAAGGGCATCCAGCTCTGAGCGCGGGAGCAGGGCCCGGCTATCGCCGGGCGCTGCTCCAGATCCATGCGTGCGTGGTGCTGTGGGGTTTCACGGCCATCCTCGGCAAGCTGATCACGCTGCAGGCCTTGCCGCTCGTCTGGTGGCGCATGGCGATGGTCGTCGCGGCCGCAGCCCTGTTCCCTGCGTTCTGGCGCGGATTGCGCGCCATGGACGCCCGCACGCTCGGCGTGTTCGCCGGTATCGGCGTGCTGGTGTCGCTGCACTGGCTCACCTTCTACGGCGCCATCAAGCTGTCCAACGCGTCCGTGGCGGCGACGTGCATGGCCGTCACGCCGCTATTCACTGCGATCGTCGAGCCGTGGATCACCCGGAGTCGCTTCGATCCGCGCGAGATGGTCGTCGGCATCGCCGCGGTGCCGTGCGTGATGCTGGTCGTGGGCGGCACGCCGGCCGGCATGCGCGTCGGGATCGCGGTGGGCGTCCTGTCCTCGCTGCTGGTCGCCGTGTTCGGCACGCTCAACAAGCGCTTCGTGCACGCCGGCGAGCCGCTCGCGGTGACGGGCGTCGAGCTCGCGGCGGGCGTGGTGTTCCTCGGTCTGGTGGCCCTGCTGCTGCCCCAGGCGGGCGGCACACCGGCCGTTCCCGGCTTGCACGATGCCGTGCTGCTGGCGGTGCTGGCCCTGGCCTGCACGCTGTTTCCCTACTGGCTGTCGCTGTTCGCGCTGAAGAGCCTCAGCGCGTTCAGCGCCCAGCTGGCGGTGAGCCGCGAGCCCGTGTACGCGATCCTGCTCGCGATCGTGCTGCTGGGCGAGCAGCGCGAGCTCGGCTGGTCGTTCTACCTCGGCGTGGCGATTATCCTCGGCTCGGTCTTCGCCCACACCGACCGCGTTCTGGCCGCGCGCGCGGCCGCCGCGGCACCGCCCGACGCGAGCGTCCGCGAGCGCTGCCACCGCCAGGCGAGCAGTGCGCCGAGTGCTGCCGCGTAGGCCAGCGGCTCGCGCCAGTCGGCCTTCACCTGCCACCAGAAGTGCACGCAGCCCAGCACCGCGGCGGGGTAGATCAGCCGGTGCAACTGGTGCCACCGGCGTCCGAGCCGGCGCATCCAGCCGTTGGTCGAGGTGACGGCCAGCGGCAGCAGCATCAGCAGCGCGGCCAGTCCCACCGTGATGTAGGGA
>VEPF01000262.1 GCA_012027055.1 Gemmatimonadota bacterium
GCGGGGCAGGAAGGAATGGGAGGCGGTCCTGCCGGAAGATGATGAGCATCCCGGGAGCTATGTTGGGTGGCGGCTGTCGAATCAACCGCCCCGGAAAGGCAAGGACTACCATGAGACACTGTTGTGGCATTGCGGCGGTCGCCCTGGCGCTGATGGCAGCGGCACCCGTGCACGCGCAGCAGCGGCCCGGGGGCCGAAAGCTCGTGCCGGCCGTGCTGCCGAGCGTGACCGTGACCGTGCTCGCGGACAACATGGCAGGCGGAGGCTCTCTGCTGGGCGAATGGGGGCTCTCGTATTTCGTCGAGGCGGGCCAGCACCGCATCCTGTTCGACGCCGGCCAGGGGCACGTGTTCCTGGCCAACGCCCGGACGCGGAACGTGGATCTCGGCACGACCGATGCGATCGTGATCAGCCACGCCCACGACGACCACACGGCCGGCCTCGCGCAGGCCCTCCAGGCGACCGGACCGGTGGACCTGTACGTGCACCCGGCAGCCTTCACTACCCGCTACTGGAAGGGGGACTCGGGACCGGAGCGGACCAGCATGCCCCTGTCCCGCGAGCAGCTGGCCGCGTCCGGTGCCAGGCTGATCGACACGGAGAGCCCCACGCTCGTGGCGGACGGCGTGTACGTCACGGGACAGATCCCGCGCGTCAGCGGCTTCGAGGACACGGGGGTCGCCGCGTATGCGTTCCTGGACGAAGCGATGACCTTGCCCGATCCGATCATCGATGACCAGGCCATGTTCTTCCGGGTGCCCCAGGGTGTGGTGATCGTGCTGGGCTGCGGTCACGCCGGGCTCGTCAACACCATCCGCTACGTGGCGGACCTGACGGGAGAGGATCGCATCTTCGCGGTGATCGGCGGGACGCACCTCATGAGCGCAACCCCCGGGCGGATGCGCCTGACGCTGGACGCCCTGCGGCGCTACGACGTGCAGCAGATCATGCTCGCGCACTGCACCGGCGTGGATGCATACGCCCAGCTGGCGGCAGCATTCCCCGGCCGTTGCAGCTGGCCGACAGTCGGCTCTCGCATCCGGTTCGGCGCGCAGTAGCGTGGTCGAGAATACAGCCCGAGACCGGTGTGCTGGAGCGCCGGGCAGGTGTGCGCACATGTTGCGCGCCACGTGTTTATGCACCATGAATGAGCCGGCCCGCTCAGCCAGGCCCACGACCTGACCCCGCACGCACCCGTGCCCGGCCTCCGCCGCGTACCCGTTTCCCGGAGGCGTCAATGTCCCAGCCCCGGAGCAGGCTCACCGCACTGGCCGGCCTGACGGCGATCGTCGGTTGCGCCGGACCATCGCAGCCGGCGGTCGACCTGGCAGCGGAAGGCCAGGCGGTCCGCGCTGCGTCCATGGCAATGGTGACAGCGGCGCAGGCAAAGAACTACGCGGAGTTCGCAGCCTACTTCGCGCCGGATGGCATCAGGTTCTCGACCCAACGTGGCCCGCTCGTTGGCCCGGCCGCGATCCGGGCACACTACGACACGGCGGTAGCGAAGATGCCCAACGCGTCGTTGTCCTGGACGACCGACCGCGTCATGGTGGCAGCGTCCGGAGACATGGCCGTGGAAGTGGGCAACTGGGTGTTCTCGAACGAAGGGAAAAGGGTTGATCGGGGCATGTACGTGACCACCTGGCGGAAGCTGGACGGGGCCTGGAGGGTGTCTACGGACATGTCAGTGAGCACGGTCCCGAAGCAGGTGGATTCGCTCGCAGCGAAGCAGCCAGCCGGAAACCATTAGGGGCAGGGAGCAGCGCGGCAGCGCTGGGTTGAGCCTTGGCAGCTACGACGGGGGCGCCCGAACGCCTGGGCGTGGCGTTGGCCGACCGCTACCGGCTCGAGCGCGAGCTGGGCGCGGGCGGCATGGCCACGGTGTGGCTGGCGCACGACCTGAAGCACGATCGCGACGTCGGCGGTCGCCCTCAAGGTACTGCGCCCCGAACTCGCCGCCTCGCTCGGCACCGAGCGCTTCCTCGCCGAGATCAGGCTCACGGCGCGCCTCCAGCACCCGCACATCGTGCCGCTCTTCGACTCCGGCGAGGCGGACGGGTTCCTGTATTACGTGATGCCGTACATCGAAGGGGAATCGCTCCGCACGCGGCTGGAGCAGGAGCAGCGGCTGGACATTGAGGCCATGCTTGCAGTCGCGCGGCCGGTGGCGCAGGCGCTGGCGTACGCGCACGAGCTGGGGATCGTGCACCGGGACATCAAGCCGGAGAACATCCTGCTCGCGCGCGGCCAGCCGTTCGTGGCGGACTTCGGGATCGCGCGGGCGGTGAGCGCGGCGGCGGGCGAGCGGCTGACGGCCACCGGTGTCAGTGTAGGGACGCCGGCGTACATGAGCCCGGAGCAGGTGCTGGGGGAAGACGTCGTCGATGCGCGCAGCGACGTCTACTCGCTGGGGTGCGTGATCTACGAGATGCTCTCCGGCGCTCCGCCGTTCAGTGGGCCGACGGTGCAGGCGAGCCTCGCCAAGCGGCTGACAGGCCCGCCGCCGCACCTGAC
>VEPF01000230.1 GCA_012027055.1 Gemmatimonadota bacterium
CGCGGCCGTGGCCGTGGAGGGGGAGACGATCCGGGAAGCGGGCGCGGCCGGAGAACTGGCGGAGCGCTACGAGCGCGCAGTACGGGCTGATTGCGCCGGTGGCGTGCTCGCGCCGGGTTTCATCGACTCCCATACCCACGCGGTATTCGGGGGTTGGCGAGCAGCCGAGTATGGGCTGCGCAGCCGGGGCGTGCCGTACATGGAGATCGCGCGGCGGGGCGGGGGGATCAACGCCAGCATCCGGGATGTTCGCACGCTCTCGGAAGAGCAGCTGCTGGCACTGGCCGTGCCCAGGCTGGAACGCCTGCTCGACTACGGGACCACGACGGTCGAAGTCAAGAGCGGCTATGGCCTGAGCCTGGCCGCCGAACTGAAGCAACTGCGCGTGGCCCGGGCGCTGGGCGAGTGCACCGCGGTCGAAATCAGGCGGACGTTCCTGGGGGCGCACGAGTTCCCGCCCGAGTACCGGGAGCGGCACGAAGAATACGTGACACTGGTGATTAGGGAGATGATCCCGGCCGTGGCACGGGAGGGGCTGGCGGACTTTTGCGATGTCTTCTGCGAGCCGGGAGTCTTCACTCCGGCGCAAACCCGGCGGATCCTGGAAGCGGGCCGGGCCCATGGCCTGATCCCCAAGCTGCACGCCGACGAACTGGAAAATTCCGGCGGTGCCGAGTTGGCCGTCGCGCTCGATGCCGCGTCCGCGGATCACCTGGGTGCCATCAGTGCCGCCGGGGTCGCTGCGCTGGCCGCCTCGAGCGAGACGGTGGCCACCCTGTTGCCGGCCACATTGCTGTCCCTCGGCAAGACCAGCTACGCGCCCGCCCGTCGTCTGCTCGATGCGGGCGCCACGGTAGCCCTGGCGACCGACTTCAATCCGGGCAGCTCCCCGACACCGAACATGCCCCTCGTCATGACCATCGCCTGCTCGCAGCTGGGCATGGATCCGCTCGAGGCGCTCTGCGCCGCGACCGCCGCCGGCGCGCGGGCGCTGCGTCTGGGCGGGGGCCAGGGCACCATCACGGCAGGGGCGCCAGCGGACCTGGTCTGCTGGGACGTGCCGGACTACTGCGAGATCGCGTATCGCTTCGGGGATACGCCCGTGCGTGGTGTGTGGAAGCGAGGAAGGCAGGTGCGGCCACGCTTGTGAGACGCCCGAAGCCTGCCTATCTTCGGATCATGAGACTGGTCTCCCCAGCTTCGTATCCGTTTCGAACCTCCCAAAATCCAGCCAGAGCACCGGCCCGGTGACAGGCCGGAGCGGCGAAGCGGCGCGCTATGAAGGGGATCAGCAAGCTGAAGGACGAGGCTCGGAAGCACGAGCAACGCGAAGAGTGGGACAAGGCGGTCAAGGCGTACCTGCAGGTACTCGCTGACGCCGAGAGCGGGGAGATCGAGCTGCCGCTGTACAATCGCGTCGGCGACCTGTACGCACGGCTGGGCCGCCAGGAGGAGGCGGTCCACTACTACGAGCAGGCGGCCGATCGGTACGCTGAAGCCGGCCTGTACAACAACGCGATCGCGCTCTGCAACAAAGCCCTCCGGTACGCCCCGGGACGGCTGCACGTGCTGCGCCGGCTCGGCCAGTACAGCGCTTCCCAGGGCTTCCTCACCGACGCCCGCAGCTACCTCATGCAGTACGCGGAGAAGTCGTTCGCGGCCGGCGACCACGATGCGACCTTCGCGGTGCTGGCGGACTACGCGCGCATCTCGGGCGACGCGGAGATCCGTGGGTACTGTGGCCACAAACTGCACGAGCTCGGCCGGAACGATGAGGCCGTGGCCGAGTTGAAGCGGGCTTACGCGCTGCGCATGGGTGTCGGGGACGTCGAAGCCGCGGCGACCCTGCGGCGCGAGATCCTGGCAATCGAGCCCTCCGCGCTCGACGATGAGTTCACTTCCGGCGCGATCCCGATGCCGCCGCAGCCGATGGTGCTGCCGGTGCCCGCCGAAGAGCTGCCCGACCTGCTCGAGGAACCGCCGCCCCGGCCCTTCGTGCCGGGAGCTCCCGCCCGAGCCGTTGCGCCCCCGCAGCCGACCTTGCCCGAGAGTGACGAGCTCACCCCGGAAGCGGGTCTTCTGGACGGGTTCCAGGCGACGATGCTGGATCTGGGTGGCGATCAGGCCGACATCGGTCAGCTTCCCGATCTGGAACCGGCGACCGAGTTCGAGCCTGCCGCCATCGAGCTGCCGCGGCTGGAGGACCTGGAGGCCGCGGCCGAACCGGAAGCGGACGCGGCGTTGCTGCCGGACCTGCAGCTGCCGCACCTGAGCCAGGCGGCAGGGCTCGAGCACATGGGGCCGCCGGCGGGCTTCGAATTCCCAGCGCTGGCCGAAGAGCTGGAACCGGAACCGCAGCCGCTGTCGGGCCTGATGTCCGCACCGGTGCCCGAAGAGCCGGAGGCGTTCGAGGACGCCACCCCGCTGCCAGTGCTCGAGGAACCGGAGGAGTTCGAGGACGCCACCCCGATGCCAGAGCTCGAGGAGCAGGAGCCGGTCGAG
>VEPF01000253.1 GCA_012027055.1 Gemmatimonadota bacterium
AAGGTGGGCCTGCTGGTCGAGGACTCCGCCGCCGGGAGCTCGCGGCGCATCGCGGCGTGCGTGGACACGCCGGCGGCCGGGCTGCAGATCGTCTCCGACCAGACCTTCCCGATCCGGGTTCCCGACATGACGCCCTTCCTGCGCAAGATGCGCAGCGACGGCGCCGAGGCGATCAACTGCCACGTCAGCAACAACCTCGACATCACGCAGCTGCTGGTGGGTTTGTCGCGGATGAATTGGAAGCCGGTGATCGCCGGCCATACCGGGCTGCTGTTCGCCGGAACGCCGGGGGCAATTCCGGACACCGCGCGCTACAACGACGTCTACGCGGCCACGTTCAAGTCGCTCACCTACACCGACACCGAGCAGCCGCCGGAACGCGTGAAGGCCTTCTGCCGCAAGATCCTCGCGAACAACGTCCCCGACGGGCTGCTCGGGCCCGCGGCGACGACCCCGTTCTACGACTACCTGATGGCGCTGAAGCACGCGGTGGAGGCCGCGAAGTCCTGGGACACCGAGGCGGTCAAGCGAGCGCTCGACGGCGCCACCGCGATCCCCGGCCTGTTCGGGCGCATGGGCTTCACCGCCGTGCGCCACTCCGCCTACGACCACGAAGCGATCGCGATGGCGGTCACCAACTCCATGGAGGAGCCGCAGTCGAAGGAGTTCCGGGGTCTGTTGCGCCGTCGCGCCGCGGGAGTCTGAGATGCCGCTGGAGGACCTGCTCGCGCTCCTGACGACGGGGGTCACGATGGGTGCCGTCTACGCGATGGTCGCCCTGAGCTTCAACGTCGCGTACCGCCCCACGAACGTCTTCAACATGGCGCAGGGCGAACTCGTGATGCTCGGGGCGATGTTCGCCTGGGGCCTGATGACCGCGAAGGGGCTGCCCTGGGTCGCTGGCCTGCTGCTGGTGGTGGCCGCCGTGTCGGCGATCGGCCTGTTCGAGGAGTGGTTCGCGGTGGCCACGCTGATCCGGCGGCCGTCGCACCACCACGGCTGGATGATCAGCACGCTCGCGTTCTCGATCATCCTGATCAACGTCGGGGACCACGTCTGGGGAACCGATCCCCAGGTCGTCCCGGCGATCCCCGGCGCATCGCTGGACACTGTGCAGTGGGGCGAACTCACCTTCAACACGCAGCAGGTGGCCGTGGTGCTGGTGGCGGTGCTCGGCATCCTCGCGGACGAGTGGGTCTACAAGCGCACGCTGCCGGGCAAGGCCGTGCTCGCCGTGGCCGAGGACCGCGACGCCGCCGATGGCCAGCGCCATGAAGCCCTTGACCTGACGATGACCTCGTTCGCGCTGGCGGCGGGCTGCGCGGCGCTGACCGGGGTGATCGCGGCGCCGCTGATGCTGGCCAGCACCTCGATCGGCCTGGCGCTGCTGGTCAAGGGCTTCATGGCGCTGGCCATCGGCGGCGTCGGCAGCAACTGGGGCGCGCTCGTGGCCGGGATCGTGCTGGGCTGCGTGGAGAGCGTGAGCTCGGTGTCGCTGACCCCGGGGTATCGCCAGGTGCTGCTGCTCGTGCTGGTGCTCGGCCTGCTGCTGGTGCGGACCTTCGGTCTGTTCGGCCGCGCCGGCGTGCGGGAGGTCTGAGCTATGCGCACCCCTGGCCTGCTCTCCGTGCCGCCCGGCGCGGCGATGATGCCCGCCACCGCGGCAGTGCCGGCGCTGCCCTGGCCGGCGGTGTCGATCGGCGTGACGCTCCTGCTGGCGCTGCTCGCCACCGGCGCCGCGCTGGTTAACTCCTACTACCTGCTGCTGATCACCTTCGCGGCGATCTACGTGTTCGCCGGCATGGGACTGAACCTGCTCACCGGCTACGCCAGCATCGTCTCGATCGCGCACGGCGCGCAGGTGTGCGTCGGCGGCAACGCGGCCGCGATCGCGAAGGTGCGGCACGGCTGGGGCTTCTGGCCGGCTGCGGGCCTGTCCACCTGCGTGGGCATGGGCTTCGCGGCGCTGCTCGGCCTGCCGGCGCTGCGCCTGTCGTCCTGGTACTACGTGCTGATCACCATCGCGTTCACGATGGCGGTGACCGCGATGCTCAACGACCTGCGCGCCTTCACCGGGGGCTACGGCGGGATCGTCGGCGTGGGCAAGCCGGTGATCGCCGGGATGAAGCTCGATGGCCTCGGCCTGCTCGCGCTGGTCGGCGCGCTGGTCGCGCTGCTGTGGTGGCTGATGCGCAACCTGGTGCACTCGCGCATCGGCTGGGCCTTGCAGTCGATCCGCGAGGGCGACGTGCGCGCGCGAGCGCTCGGCGTGTCCACGGCGCGGCTGCGGATGTTCGCCTTCGTGTTCAGCGGCGGGGGCGCGGGCCTGGCCGGCGCGCTCTACGCCAGCCTCAAGGGGGTGGTGACGCCCGAGGACTTCAGCTTCGACTTCTCGATCTTCTTCCTGTTCATCGTCGTGCTCGGCGGGCCGGCGCGCCTGGCCGGGCCGCTGCTCGGCGTGACCGCGTTCTACGTGCTGCCGGCGATGCTGGGGAGCTAG
>VEPF01000281.1 GCA_012027055.1 Gemmatimonadota bacterium
GCGGGCGACCCACAGCCCGCCACAGCACGGAACGAAAGCGGACTGGAGGCGGAGCTCGCGCGCTATCGTGAGGCGTTGTCGGCCGGGACGGGCTGCGCCCGCTGTGGCGAGGCCAATCCGGCGGAGGCGAAGTTCTGCCGGGAGTGCGGCAAGGCGCTGCCGGCCAGTGAAGCCCAGGAGTTCGCAACATGACGAATTTCGTGGATCTGCGGAGCGACACCGTCACGCGCCCCACCGCGGGCATGCGTGAAGCGATCGCTGGCGCGGTGGTGGGCGATGACGTGCTCGGCGACGATCCTACTGTGAAGGAACTGGAGGCGCGGATCGCCGCGATCCTGGGCAAGGAGGCCGCGGTCTTCATGCCCAGCGGCATCATGGCCAACCAGACCGCGCTCGCGCTGCTACCGCCCGCCACGGAAGTGATCTGCGAGGGCGCCGGCCACATCTACGACTGGGAGAACGGTGCGCCCGCGTTCATCGCGGCCGTGCAGCTGCACCCGGTCGCCACGTCCGACGGCCTCATGCACGAGGACCTGGTGCGCCCCGCCATCCGTGCAAAATCGCCTTACCAGGTGTGGACCTCCGCGATCGAGCTGGAAAATACCCACAACGGCGCCGGCGGCAGGATCCTGCCGCTGGAGCGCATGCAGGCCATCCGGGCACTGGCCGACGAGCACGGGCTCCGCATCCACCTGGACGGCGCCCGCCTCTGGCACGCGAGCGAGGCCACCGGCGTGCCCGAAAAAGAATTCGCGGCTTGCGCGGACACCGTGATGGTCGCGCTCTCCAAGGGCCTCGGTTGCCCGGTCGGCTCGGTGCTGGCCGGCACCGCGCCCGACATGCTGCGCGCCCGCGGCATCCGCCGCCGCCTGGGCGGCAGCATGCGCCAGTCCGGCATCCTCGCCGCCGCGGGCCTCTATGCGCTAGCGCATCATCGCCAGCGCCTGGGGGAGGACCACCGGCGCGCGCGGCTGTTCGCCGAGTTGCTGAGCAAAGTCCCCGGCCTGCGCGTGATCCCGCCGGACACGAACATCATCATGATCGACATTCTGGTGGCGGGACTGGACGCGCCGGAGCTGGTCCGCAGGGTGGGGCAGCGCGGCGTCGGCATTGTGTCGTTCACGCGCACCCGCGTCCGCGCGGTCACGCACCTGGACGTCGATGACGCGGGGATCGAGACGGCGGCCCAGGCGATCGAGGCCGCGATGCTGGGATGACGCGAGCGCCAGGAGCCAGGGGCCAAGAGGGGGAAAGCACGACGTAGCAAGTGCTTTCCCCCTCCTGCTTCCTGAAGTAAGCCGCGACGCTATTTCGTCCCTTGTCCCTGCCCCTTGGCCCCTCTTGGCGCCTGGCCCTTGGCACCTGGCACTTGCTGCTGGTCGACGAGCGCAAACAGGTCCTTCTGGCTGCGTGCGCGCCCCAGCAGCCCAACCGCCGCACGTACCGGCGCATCCTCGTCGGCCAGCAGCCGGTACGCCGCCGAGTCACCGAACGCAAGTGAGGTGCCCCTCTGCTCCAGCAGCCGGTCCACCAGGGTCCTCGCGCCGTCGAACTCGGCGCGTGAGACCGGCGTGGAGTCGGAGTTGAGCTTCTGGTAGATCCGGTCGCGCCACGCCTGCGGCACCCGGAATCCCGGTTGCACTTCGCCCTTCGCCTCCCGGGCGAGGTCGAAGACCGCGACGTACAGCTGGTTCGAGCGCGCGCCCAGGCTCCTGATCAGCTGGAACTCCTCCGTGCTCACCGTGTCCGGTTGCACGTACAGGTCCGGCGTGATCCCACCGCCGCCGTAGACGGTGCGGCCGCCATCGGACCTGAACTTCGGGCGCTGTGCCAGCGGCAGCGTGTCCTTTTCGACGCCGTTGTCGTCCCGCTCCCGCTGGATGGTGCGGCCGCTGGGCGTGTACCACTTGCCCACGGTCAGCTTCATCGCCCAGCCCTCATCCAGGCGGTAGATCTCCTGCACCAGCCCCTTGCCGAACGTGGTGGCGCCCAGCACCACGCCGCGGTCGTGGTCCTGCAGCGCGCCGGCCACGATCTCCGTCGCGGAGGCCGAGTACTGGTCCACCAGCACCACCACCGGCCAGCGGTCCACCAGCGCCGGGCGGCGGTCGGTGTAGACATCGTCCGCGCGGCCCCGGTACTTCACGGTGGCCAGCTTCTGCCCGGTCTCCAGGAAGAAGTCGCTGATCTGCAGTGCGTCATCCAGGCTGCCGCCGCCGTTGCCGCGCATGTCCAGCACCAGCGAGGTCGCGCCTTCCGTCTGCAGCTGGCGCACCGCGGCGAGCACTTCCTCCGCCGCCGAGTCGCTGAAGCGCTGCAGCGGCAGGTAACCGACGCCGCCATCCAGCACGATCGCGTACGGCACCGCCGGCTGGCGGACCGACGCCCGCTCGAAGTTGCCGGTGATCGGCCCGGCCACGCCGGAACGGGCGAACGTGACCTCTACCTTCGTGCCGATCGGCCCCAGCAGTCGCGCCGAGACCGAGTCGATGCGGAGCCCGCTCACGCGCTGGCCGTTCACCAGCACGATCCGGTCCCCGGCCAGCACCCCGCCGTTCTGCGCGGGGGAGTGCGGGAAGACCTGCGTCACCGTGATCGCGCCGTTCTGGTCCTGGATCAGCATGCCCAGCCCGCCGTACGAGCCGCGCAGCTCTTCGCGCGAGTACCGCGCCAGCTCCTCGGGGGACCACAGGTCCGCGTACGGGTCGTGGATCTGCATCAGCAGCCCGCGCGCCGCCGCCTCGTACGCGCTGTCCTCCGGGATGCTGTCGAGCGCGTTCGCCTGCACGCGCTGCAGCACCGAGGTGAACAGCCTGGCCCCGCCAATGGGCGCCAGATCCCGCAGGACCCATCCGCCCGCCAGCGCGGGCACCACCAGCAGCACGACCAGCCACGACCGTCGCATCGATCGACGCCTTTCCGGATACGGGATCCCGCAGTATAACGGAACTGCCGGATTCCGTTCAGCCCCGGCAGCCATGCGCTCGTCCCGATCCAGCCTGTTCGGCCCCCCGGCCGCCCGCCATCTTGTGTTCACGATCGGGATGACAGGGACATTGCCCGAAGGAATCCCGAAGGATAGATTGAACCGTTCCGTTCATTCAACCGCAGGAAGCACCCGCGAGGGAAGGCATGGCGACCGAGGCCAGGGAAGGCGACCGCAACAAGGCCCTGAGCGTGGCCATCGCGCAGATCGAACGCGCCTACGGGAAGGGCTCGATCATGCGCATGGGCGCGGACAGCATCAAGCAGGTGGAGGCCATTTCCACCGGTGCCATCAACCTGGATGCCGCCATTGGCGTGGGCGGCATCCCCAAGGGCCGGATCACGGAAGTCTTCGGGCCGGAGTCGAGCGGCAAGACCACGCTCTGCCTGCACGTGATCGCCAATTCCCAGCGCGGCGGCGGCGTGGCCGCGTTCATCGACGCGGAGCACGCGCTCGACATCGAGTATGCGCGCAAGCTGGGCGTGGACATCGACAACCTGCTGGTGAGCCAGCCGGACACCGGCGAGCAGGCGCTCGAGATCGCCGAGCTGCTGATCCGCAGCAACGCCGTGGACGTGGTGGTGGTGGACTCGGTGGCCGCGCTGGTGCCGCGCGCCGAGATCGAAGGGGAGATGGGGGACTCGCACGTCGGCCTGCAGGCGCGGCTCATGAGTCAGGCGCTGCGCAAGCTCACGAGCGCGGTGAGCCGCTCGAAGACCTGCGTGATCTTCACCAACCAGCTGCGCGAGAAGATCGGCGTGATGTTCGGCAACCCGGAGACCACCACCGGCGGCAACGCGCTCAAGTTCTACGCGTCGCTGCGCCTGGACATCCGCCGCATCGGCGCCATCAAGGAAGGGCAGGAGGTGACCGGCAACCGCACCCGCGTGAAGGTGGTGAAGAACAAGGTCGCGCCGCCCTTCCGCCAGGCCGAGTTCGACGTCATGTACAACGAGGGCATCAGCGTGAACGGGCTGCTGATCGACCTGGGCGTCGAGAACGACATCGTGCAGAAGTCGGGCGCCTGGTTCTCCTACGGGGACACGCGGCTCGGGCAGGGCCGGGAGAACTCCAAGCAGTACCTGAAGGAGAACCCGGACATCGCGAAGGAGATCGAGGTGAAGGTGCGCGAGGCGCTGGGCAAGCACGGCGCGGCCGCGGCCAGCGGGGGGGACGAGAGCTTCGACTGAGCGGGACTTGGATCTCGACCGCGGCTGCGCCGGCCGAGCGCAGTTGACGGTCGTCACGGAACCCGCGTGGCGCCTGGCGCCGTGCGGGTTCCGTCGCGTGAGGCGTCTACTTGACCAGGGTGATGATCAGCGACACCACCGGGATCACGTACCAGAGGCTCTGCAGGAATGCCCAGGTGCTGCGTTTCTGCGGGACGTTGATCGCATCCCCCGCGCGCAGGCTCAGCTGATCCACGGTCCTTCCCTCGACCATGGCCGTGCGCAGCGCATCCCCCTGCCAGATCCGGTCGTTGCGCCTGAGCACCGACATCCGGTCGAGGGCCGCGTTCTGGGCGGGCCCGCCCGCCTCCATGATCACGTCCCCCAGCGGCATGTCGGACGGCACGGTGTAGAAACCCGGCCGGCCCACGTTCCCGATCAGCTCCAGCCGCACCAGGGAGCGGGCCAGCACCGTCGGATTGACGATGTACCTCCCCAGGTAGCGGGTCAGGTAATCCTGCAGCTCGGAGCGCAGCACCCCCTGGAGCGGCACATCGCCGATCTCGGGCAACACGATCTTGCGGCCCGAAAGCACGTTGAAGGTGTCGCTCAGCTCCGCCTGCCGCCCCACTGCCAGGAAGATCTTGTCACCCACCTGGATGTCGCCGGTCTCCAGCCGGTCCCGGATCAGGTCCGCCTCCTGGCGGGCGCGCTCCTGGAGCTGGCGGCTGTAGAGCGGCGACTTCGCGGTCGCGTCATAGGAGGCGAGCAGCTTCTGCAGCGTGTCCCTGCTCAGCTGCAGCCCGATGGCCGGCGTGGTCGCGCGGCCCGGCACCTGGGCCGAGACCGGCAAACAGAAGGTGCCGAGCACCAGGAGCATCAACCAGAATCGTCGCATGTGCGGTGTGCCGACGTGCTGAATGTGATACAGGCAACTGCCCACGACCGATCAAGATAGCTCATGTGCCGGGCCGGGGTACACCCTTTCCCCCGGGTCGTGGCGGCCAGGTGTTGCTTCGCCGCAACCGGCGCTCTTCGCCCGCCCCAGCACGACATCCGGCTCCCGTTGTCAGCACGCAACTTACGAGGCCGCGGAGCGCGCACCCGAGTTGCAGCGAGGCGCGCTGTCAACGCTGCCGATCACCCGAACCAGGGCACGATGATGGCCGAAGCCGGCACCATGTACCCCCGTCCGCCGATCGTACTGATCGTGACGGGGCATGAGTGGCTGTCGCTTTCCATCGAGTCGGTGTTTGCCGCGCGCGGCTATGCCGTGCTGCGCGCGTTCACCGGTCTGCAGGCCGCCCGGCAGCTGGCCGTGTCGGTCGATCTGCTGATCGTCGACCGCGACCTGCGCGATACGCCCGGTCTGAAGCTCTGTCGGAACCTCCACGAGCAGGGCATGCTCGGGCCCGCAACCCCGACCATCCTGATCTCCGCGGACCCGTGGGCCCGGGATGAACGGCTGGCCGCGCTCCGGGCCGGCGCCTGGGATGTGGCCGCGCTGCCGTGGGATTCGGAGGAGCTCTTCCTGCGCCTGGACGCGTGGGTGCGGGCCAAGCTGGCCGGGGACACCATTCGCGAGCAGGGCCTGGTCGATCCGGTCACCGGGTTCTACAACCCGCAGGGGGTGCTCAGGCGCATCGCGGAGCTGGCTGCGGGCGCCGCCCGGCACCGGCGCCCGCTCGGTGTGGTCGTGCTCGCGGGCGACGGTGGCTTGCCGGACGGCGAGCTGCCGGCGCCGGGGACGGCGGACGAGCGCGTCACGGACGTGCTGCGCCAGGTCCGCCGGGCTTCCGACGCCATCGGTCGTCTGCCCTCCGGCCAGTTCGTGGTCCTGGCGCCCGATACGGGCCGGGAGGGAGTGATCACCCTGGCCCGGAGACTGTATGCCGCACTCCAGGGGCCGGGGAGCGAGGTCGAGCCCATGCTCCCGGTGCGACTCGGGTGTTATGCCGTGGGCAATTTCCGCGATGCTTCGATCGCGCCGACGGAACTGCTGATGCGTGCTGCCGCCGCGGCGGATGAAAGCGATGCCGGGTACGGCGAAGCGATCCGTTTCTACGGGCGGAGCCAGGACAACTGAATTGCCGGGGAGTGAGCGGGCGCGTACCGGCCCCGCTCGCCTCCCGGTCCTCACGTCCCCGCTGTGAGCAGTTCGCTCTCCTCGGTCTTCTCCTCCCCATCCTGGGGCGTCTCGCGGTGAGACTCGTAACCCGGCATGTATGAGTAGTACCGGTAGGAGTCCACGGAATCGAAGCCGTTCAGGATGGTGCCGAGCAAGCGCACCGGCAGCCGGTCCAGCATCTCGAGCTTGGCGCGAGCCATCGCCTTCTCGGTCTTCCCGGTCCGCATCACCAGCACCAGGTTGCCGCACAGGGTCGCGAGCACGAGCGGGTCCACGCCCGCCCCGAGCGGCGGGCTGTCGATCAGCACCACTCCGTATCCGGACTTGATCTGGGCGAGCAGCTCGCCCATGCGCGGGCCGGAGAGCAGTTCCGGGGAATTGGCCCGCCTGCTCCCGCCCGGGATCAGGTCTACGGACGGGTACTTGGTGCGGCGCACGATCTCGTTCAGCTCGACCTCTTCCGCGAGGTAGTCGGTCAGGCCCGGCTTGCGGTCGAGGCCGAAGATGCGGTGCAGGCCGCCCCGGCGGGTGTCGCCATCGATCACCAGGGTGCGGAAGCCCAGGTCGGCGAAGCTGAGCGCCAGGTTCGAGGACACGAACGTCTTGCCGTCCCCGCTGCCGGGGCTCGTGACCGTGACCATGACCGGTCCGGCGGTCCCATAGGCGTGCATGATGGTGAGCCGGATGCTGCGCAGCGCCTCCAGGACCCGCGCGGCCTCCTGCGAGTTGCCCGCGCCCAGCGCGCCCCGGGTGCCCAGGTTGGGGACCACGCCCAGCACAGCCAGGCCCATCTCCTGGGTCACCTGCTCGGCGTAGCGCAGCTTCGGATCGATCCGGTCCAGCAGGATCGAGAGCAGGAGGCCCAGCCCGATGCTGCCCGCCAGGCCAAGCAGGATCATCTGCAGCCGCGCGTCGAGCGCCGGCTTCTGCGGCCTGGTGGCCCGGTCCAGGATGCGCACGTCCGGCACCGACGTCTCCGTGGCCAGGCGCGCCGCCTCGTAGCGCTGGCTCACGTTGTTGTAGAGGTTCTCCGCGATGGCCTTGGAGCGCTGGTAGCGGGCCTCCTCGATGGCCCGCGTCGGGATCTGCTTCAGCTCGCCGCCGGCCTGGCTGACCAGCCGGTCCATGGTCTGCATGCGCTGCTGCAGCTGGGCCATCACCCGCTGTGCCAGCGCTGGGATCACCACCTGCTGGAGCTGGTCCACTTCCCCCTGCGCGCGCTGCATGATCGGGTGCGCCGGCATGTACTGCTGCGCGAGCGCCCGCACGTTCGCCCGCTTCTCGGCCAGCGTGACCAGCGCCTGCTTCAGCTCCGGTGATTCCTGCACGGCCTGCACGATACTCAGCGCGTCCACGGAGAGCGTGTCGCCGGGACCGGCCGGGAGCGCGCTCGCGATGTCCTGCCGCTGCTGCGCCAGCTGCTCCCGCTCCACCTTCATGTTGAAGTACGAGCTCAGCACCGACGGCTGCGTGGACTGGAGCCCCGGGGCGATCGGCGTCGCCGGCTCCGACGGGAGCGTGATGGTCTTGACCCGGTAGCCCTCCAGGCCCATTTCCGTCTCGCGCAGGTTGGACTCGGCGGTGGCGAGCTGCGCCTGGAGCGCGTCCCGCAGCTCCGTCAGCTTCACTTTCTTCAGGTCCGCGGCGACGTTGACGAACCGCTCCGCCACCGCGTTCACCACCGTCGCCGCGCGCGCCGGGTCGTCGCCGGTGTACTGCACGCTCATGAAGTTCCCGCCCCGGGCCATGCGCGTGACCAGGTTACCCGCCAGCGCCTTCGAGCCTTCGCGCGGCGTCATCACCGTGAAGGAGACGGCACGCCCGGCCTTCAGGGCCGCGCGCGGCGGCGCCCACAGGAAACCGAGGTCCCTGCCGACCGAGTCGCCCACGGCCGCGCTCGCGACCCGGGACCCTTCCTTCGTCTTCAGCTCGAAGGTGCGCCCTGCGTCATCGACCTTCACCTGGTAGGACCCCGGGCGGAACATGGAGTCGAGCTGGAAGCCCTGCAGCACGTCCCGGTCGCCGTTCTTCACGTCGAGATAGAGAGCGTGAACCAGGGTCACCGAATCCAGCACCGTCCAGGACCGTATCAGCTCCACCCACGCCTCCTGCTCGAGCAGCTCGGAGGACTGGATCGGGCCCTGCATGTCATCCTGGCGCGAATCCGCCGAGAACCAGAGCGTGGCCTCCGCCACGTACCGGCTGGGCAGGTACCGGCTGCCGAAGACGGCTCCCGCCGTCCCGACCACGGCTACGGCCAGCACCAGCCACTTGTAGCGCCGGACCGCGGCCAGGTACCGCTTCAGGGTGGCGCCACTGGCTGGCTGCCCGCCGTCCAGGTCGCTCGCCGACCATTGCAGCGCCGTCGCGGGCACCGGGGCGGCCGCAGCCACGGCCGGCAGATTCTCGGGGTTGTTCATGCCATCTGTCCTGGTGACGCATGCCCGGCAGTCGCCGGACCGGCCCGGGGAAAGAGCAATACCCTTGCCGCACCTACAACATTAACACCGGGAGATGTTACTGCCCAAGCGCCAGCCCGTTCCCCGGCAAGGGCTTGCGCGCATGTCCGGACACCACCTGCGGGCCGGACCCCGGCGCCGCCGCCGTTCACTCCGTGGTGGTTGTGCAACAAAATATGCAGGAACGGGGCCATACCTTCATTGACTTCCATGCTGCGGCGATGCATCATTGTCGCATCAATCCAACAACTCGAGAGTCCCCGCGCAATCCCGGAACTGCCGTGCTGAATGCCGAATCCCGGAAATCCGTCCGGATCCTGGTGGTGGATGACGAGCACACGCTGCTGGAGAGCTGTGCCAGCGTGCTGCGCATGGAGGGCTTCGAGGTCACGGCGAGCGCGCGGGGGCAGGAAGCGCTGACGCTGGTCCGGCGCGGGGTGTTCGACATCCTGCTGCTGGACCTGAACATGAGCCAGGTGTCGGGGCTGGAGCTGCTGGCCGCGGGGCTGGAGGTGAAGCCGGACACGCTGGCCATCGTGATGACTGGCGATCCGAGTGTCGCATCCAGCGTGGAGGCGCTGCGGGCCGGGGCCTGGGACTACCTGCCGAAGCCGTTCGCGGCCGGGCACCTGCAGATCCTGATCGGGCGCGCCGCGCACACCGTGCTGGCGGCGCGGGAGACGGAGCAGCAGGACGAGGCGCTGCTGCAGCGGCACAGCCACAGTGACAAGGTGGCCCTGCTCGGGAGCTCGCCCGCGTTCCAGCGGGTGATCGACCTCTCGCGCCGGGTGGCGGCCACGGACGCGTCCGTGTTCATCACCGGTGAGAGCGGCACCGGGAAGGAGCAGATCGCGCAGTTCATCCATCACCACAGCCGGCGGCACAGCCGGCAGTTGGTGGCGGTGAACTGCGCGGCCCTGCCCGAGGCGCTGCTGGAGACCGAGATGTTCGGGCACGTGCAGGGCGCGTTCACGGGTGCGGTGCGCGACAAGGCCGGCCTGCTCGAGGCGGCCAACGGCGGGACGCTGTTCCTGGACGAGATCACCGAGATGCCGCCGGCACTGCAGGCCAAGTTGCTGCGGGTGATCCAGGACGGGGTGGTGCGCCGGCTGGGCAGCACCACCACGGATGCGGTGGTGAACGTCCGCTTCATCGCGGCCACCAACCGGGACCCGCAGCGCACCGCCATGGAGGACGTGCTCCGGTCCGACCTCTTCTACCGGTTGTGCGTGGTGCCCATCCACATCCCCCCGCTGCGGGAGCGGCCCACGGACATCCCGCTGCTGGCGCAGCACTTCCTGAGCCGGTACTGGTCGCAGCACCGCGAACCGGGAAGCGCGGTGCCGCGCTTCAGCCCGCAGTCGCTGGAGGCGCTGCAGGCGCGCCACTGGCCGGGCAACGTGCGCGAGCTGCAGAACGTGATCGAGCACAGCGTGGTGCTGCTGGAGCCGGGTTGCGAGATCCAACCGGACGACCTGCCGCACCTGAGCAGCAGCACGGCGACGCCCTCGGCGCAGCCCCTGGAGCAGCCCACGTTCGACGGCCTGACGGATGAGAGCTATCACGGCGTGCGGGAGAAGGTCCTGCAGCAGTTCGAGCAGGGCTACCTCAAGTGGCTGATCGGCCGGGCCGGAGGCAACATGTCGCGGGCCGCGCGCATTGCCGGGGTGGACCGGACTACCCTCTACCGGCTGATGGAGAAGCATGGCCTCCAGCGCGATACCGTCATCACCGCGCGCTGAGGCCGGCCTCCTCGAGCGTGCCGCCGCGCGCCTGCTGAAGGAGCCGCCCCCCGAACTCTGCCGGCTGCCGGAGGCCGTCCTCTCGGCTCAGCTCGACTGGGTCATGCATCGGGCCGGGGAAGCCGCGCCCGGGGAAGTGGCATCGGCCGGCGTGCTGATGCTGCGGCGCGTGCTGGTGGACGAGCTGCGGGCGCTCCTGGTCGCGGACTGCGCTGTCACCCCCGTCGGCGAAAGCGAACTGCTGCGCGAGCTGCAGCGCCTCGAGGGCGCACGGCTCGCCTGCCGCCCCGCGGGAGAGCAGGCCTCCCTGACCGAGCTGGCGGACCATGGCGGGCTCGACCTGCTGGTCGAGGTGGCCCACGACGTACGCTCGCCGCTCACCTCGATCCTCTTCCTCTCCGAGACCCTCCACAAGGAGCGGAGCGGGCCCCTGAACGACGTGCAGAAGCACCAGATCGGCATCATCTACAGCGCCGCGCTCGGGCTGGAGAACATGGCCGCCGACATGATCGAGGCCGCCCGCGGCGGCCTGCGCGTCTCCGCGCGCGACGCGGTGCCGTTCTCGGTCAACGACGTGCTGGCCGCGATCCTCGACCTGGTGCGGCCCATGGCCGTGGAGAAAGGGCTGACCATCGCCACGCACCCGCTGCCGGCCCCGCTGCGCGTCGGTCAGCCCGTGCCGCTCAGCCGGGTGCTGCTCAACCTCTGCACCAACGCCCTCAAGTTCACGCAGCAGGGCAGCGTGGAGCTGAGCGCCCGCTCGCTGGGCGGCAACGCCGTCGAATTCGCCGTGGCGGACACTGGCCCGGGCATCGCACCCGAGGCGGTCTCCAGCCTGTACCAGCCGTTCCGGCGCGCGCCGACCAGGGCGAGCGGGTACGTCTTTTCGGGCACCGGCCTCGGCCTGGCCATTTGCCGGCGGCTGGTGGGGCGGCTCGGCTCCGAGCTGCAGTTCGACACCGACGTCTCCGGCACCCGGTTCCGGTTCGTGCTGGACCTTCCGCCGGCCGATTTCATAGAGCCCCTCGGCAGCCGAATAGTGGCGTGACCGCAACGCCATGTCGTCAGGTGTGGCATTCATTCCACACCCGGGGCCACACCCGTGGTCCGAGGCCTGCGGCGGCCCCCCGTGGACGGCCGGCCGAATCAGTTGTTCCCCAACCACTTGGGCCGCTTAACGGCGTTCGGGTTCTTTGTGCACGATGCTTGCAACCGGTTCCGGTACCACGGGGCCGGTCGGACCGGAAAGGTCTGTCGGCGCGTAACTCGAGGGAGGACGGCATAATGGAGTTTCGGGCTTCGGCCACTTTCAGGCCGCTGCTGGCAGCGGGTGCGTTGGCGATCGGTTTCGCGGCCAGTGCGCAGGCGCAATCGGTACAGTTCATAGGGACCACCGGCGGGTGCTTCTTCCCGACGGCCGGCAGTCCCTGCACGCCCACCAACAATGTCGGCGGCGTGACGCAGGGGCTGACCTACGCCCCCGGCGGTTTCGATGTCGAGACGTACCTCGGCGAAGCGTCCATCGGTGGCAGTGTGACCGACAATTTCGGTGCGTTCACGAGCGTCGCTCCGACCGGGAGCGATGTGTTCAATTACGCGGGCACGAGCTTCAACCTGCTGATCTCCTTCACGGAGCCCGCGATTGCCGGCAAGGTGTTCTCGGCGGTGCTGACCGGATCGGTGATCTCCACCGGAGCCGGGAACCTGCGCGTGACGTTCGATGGTTCGCCGCAGTACTTCGGCACCGACAACATGTACTCGGTCGTGGTCAACCCGTCCTACAGCATCACTCCCGGGCAGACGGTGTACGTGACGGGTGATGTCACGGCCACGCCGGAGCCGGTGAGCCTGGTGCTGCTGGGCAGCGGCCTGCTCGGACTGGGCGCGATCCGCAGGCGGCGCGGCCGGCGCGTATAGCACGCGGGCGCACCGCCGGGCAACGAACGTGGAGAGCGGCCGGGGACACGGTCGCTCTCCATGTTCGCATCCGGGGGCGTCGCGCCCTTCCCAACTTTTGCCGCGCCAGCCTATCTTGTGCGGCACCACCTGACTGCGCGGACTGAGCAGGCATGTCCTACACCGGAAATGGTTCCGTGAACTGGGTGAGCAGGTACTCGCCGGCGCTGTACTTCGTGGCCGCGCTGATGCTGCTCATGCCGCCGCTCGACATCATCCTCAGCATGGCCGAATACGCGTGGGGCAGTGCCCAGTGGCGCTGGGGCGCGATCGGGCTCGTGTCCGGCGGCATGCTGCTCCCGATCGTGGGGGTGCTGCTGGCGAGTATGACCGCCGTGCTCGCGGGGCAGCTCTGGCCGAATCGCGTGGTGATGGCCGTCGCGGTCGTGCTGGTCCTGCTGCTGCTGCTGGCGGCAGGCTTGTTCAGCCTCGACGCGATCGAGATCCGGCACCAGGCGACCGCAGTCGTGCGCCGCCGCTTCGACGTGGCCGTCATCAAGACCGTGCTCATGCAGCTGACGCAGGCCCTCACCCTGCTCCTGGTGGTGAGATCGGCGTGGCGGGCGGACCGCGCGCTGAAAGTTGCCATGGAGGCGCGCGGCACCCCGGAACTCGTGACCGGAATGGTGGGGCGGTGAGCGTACGCGCGCGGCGCTGCGGTGCAGGTTGGCCGAGGAGGCCCCGGTGGCAGTGATCGGGAACGAGGCGCCGATCGCCGCGAATGAGCAGCAGCCGGCTGCGCGAGCGGCGTGGCTCCCGCTGGCGGCCACCGCGGTTGCCTTCGCGCTGTTGTACGCCGATCCTGCCCGGACGCTGGTGCGCGACCTGTGGCACGACCCGGAGGCCGGTCACGGGCTGCTGCTGGTGCCGCTCGCGGGATACCTGGCCTGGAAGAGTGGCCGGGCGCCGAAGGCCACGGCCAGTCCGCTGCTCGGCATGCTGGTGCTGGTCGCGGCGGTGCTGCTGCGCTACGTGTCCGGCCTGGCCGCCGAGCTGTTCACCATGCGGTTTTCCATGCTGCTCGCGGCGGTGGGGCTGATCGTCTTCTATGCCGGCATGCGGCAGGTCCTGCACTGGTGGCTGCCGCTGTCGCTGGTCCTGCTTTCCATCCCGCTGCCGGCCGTGGTGCTGGGCTCGCTCGCGCTCCCGCTCCAGTTCCGGGCCTCGATCATGGGTGCGGCCCTGCTGCAGCTGCGGGATGTCCCGGTGCTGCTCGCGGGCAACGTGATCCACCTGCCGGGACAGTCGCTGTTCGTCACGGAAGCGTGCAGCGGGCTCCGCTCCCTCACGGCGCTGCTGGCACTCGGTCTGTTGGTGGGCGGGCTGTGGCTCCGGCACCCGGTCACGCGCGTGCTGCTGCTGGCGCTGGCATTGCCCGTGGCGGTGTTCCTGAACGGCATCCGCGTGTTCCTGACCGGCTACCTGGTCTACTACGTGAGCCCGAAGGCCGGCGAGGGGTTCATGCACCTGACCGAGGGCTGGATCATCTTCCTGGTGGCGTTCGCCATCCGGGGCGCGATTGCCTGGGTGCTGCTGCAGCTGGAGGGCATGGTGGCGGCGCGCATCGCGATGCGGAGGCAGGCATGAACTGGCTCGACCGGCGGTGGTGGCCCGTGCCCGTGC
>VEPF01000356.1:0-785 GCA_012027055.1 Gemmatimonadota bacterium
TCACCACGTCGGCAAGCCGCAGCAGCCCGGCGCGCTCCGCGCGCGCGGCGGCACGCTCGAGCTCGGACACGGGCATGACGGCCGCGAGGTCGAGCAGGGTGCGCCGCGGCGTGGTGAGCGGCAGACCCGCGCGCGTGGTCACATCGGTCGCGTTCAGGTGGCGGCTCCGGTGGATCACCAGTCCGGTGATCCGCCGTCGCACCGCCCGCGGTACGCTGAGCTCGATCGCCCCACCGGCCGGCTGCGGCGCGAACTCCCAGATCGCGCCCGCTGTCCCGTGGCTCAACACCGCATGCTTCCCGCACGCCAGCACCGCGGCCATCTCCCGCCCATGCGGCAGGACGACCGGGCCCACTCGAAACACGCCGCGGAAGATCGGGTGGAGCCTGCCCGCTTCCGCCCGCCACTGGATTGCGCGCCGGCTCAGCCCCGCGTCCGTCAGCTGACTTCCGCCGACCACACCGTGCTGAGCCGAGGCCAGGCGGTCGATCAGCGCGTCCGGACGTTCCGCTCGTTCCAACGCTTCCGCCTTCCCTCAGTAGTTACTGGCCCGGGTGCAGGCGCCCGCGGCCGGTTGCTGGCCCCAGGTGCAGGCGCACGCGGCCTGGGGCCGATTTCGCCCAGCGGGCCGTTCTCGATCGGCCCCGCAAGGCAACTCTCTGCGTCCCGGGGTCGATCGGATACGCCAGGACGTCGGCAGCTCGCCCCAGCAGCAGCGGCGGCGCGATCGGGGTCGGTTCTGCACCCTGCCCGCTGCCTGCTGCCCGCTGCCCGCTGCCCCTGCC
>VEPF01000356.1:795-9266 GCA_012027055.1 Gemmatimonadota bacterium
CGCCCGCATCGCGCCTTCCGCCGGGACCTGGTCGCAGCCCCCTTCCCCTTTCCCAGCCCTTCCCTCATGCTTGAGCCTTCCCCTGCTCCAGCACGAGGTCTATGGCAGGAAAGAAGCAACCTGGCCCCGGCTTGCAGGTCCGCGCCACGCCGCGGGGCCGTGAAGTGGACGCCCGCGCGCTGGCCGAGGTCCGGCGCGCCATCGGCGATCTCCCCCACCGCCCCGACCTCCTGATCGAGCACCTGCACCGGCTGCAGGACACGTTCGGCTGCCTCTCCACACCGCACCTGACCGCGCTCGCGGCCGAGCTGTCGATGGCGCTGGCGGAGGTGTACGAGGTCGCCACGTTCTACCACCACTTCGACGTGGTGAAGGATGGCGACGCTCCGCCTCCGCCCGTCACCATCCGCGTGTGCGAGTCGCTCTCCTGCGAGCTGGCGGGCGCGAAGGCGCTGCTGAAGCAGCTTGCCGAACGACACCCGCACGTGCGGGTGATCCCGGCGCCGTGCGTGGGGCGCTGCGAGCGTGCGCCGGTGGCCGTGGTCGGCCGGAACCCGGTCGACCGCGCGGACCCGGAGCGCGTCGAGCGCCTGCTCGAGGCCGGGCAGCTGGAAGCGTCCGTCCCGCCCGCGATCCGCTACGGCGAGTATCGCTCGACCGGCGGCTACCAGCTGCTCGCGGCTTGCGTGACCGGGCGGCTGAAGGAAGCGCAGGTCGAAGTAGTCGTGATGGAGTCCGGCGAGGAGGACGTGGAAGAAGTGGTGGGCGAGGTGGACGCGGCGGGACTGCGCGGCCTGGGCGGTGCGGGATTCCCCGTGGCGAAGAAGTGGGCGCTGGTGCGGCAGGAGCCGAAGCCGCGGGTCGTCGTCCTGAACGCGGACGAGGGCGAGCCGGGCACGTTCAAGGACCGCTGGTGCCTGGAGAACGATCCGCACCGCGTGCTCGAGGGACTGCTGCTGGCCGCGTGGGCCGTGGAAGCGGATGACGTCTTCATCTACCTGCGCGACGAGTACGCCGGAATCCGCACGCTGCTCACGGAGGAGCTGGCGGCGCTGCGGGCGGATCCGCCCTGCGCGTTGCCGGCCATCCACCTGCGGCGCGGCGCGGGCGCGTACATCTGCGGCGAGGAGAGCGCGCTGATCGAGAGCATCGAAGGCAAGCGCGGCGAGCCGCGGCTGCGACCGCCGTTCCCGGCGCAGGCGGGCGTGTTCGGGCGGCCCACGCTGGTGCAGAACGTGGAGACCATGTACTGGCTGCGCGAGATCATCGAGGGCGGCGCGGACAGCTTCGCGAAAGCGGGCTGCTACGACCGTACGGGCAAGCGACTGTTCTCGGTGAGCGGGCGGGTGCGCCGGCCGGGCGTGTATGCGGTGTGCAACGGCGTGACGCTCCGGCAGCTGGTGAACGACTACGCGGGCGGCATGCAGCCGGGCCACGAGCTGTACGGCTACCTGCCGGGGGGCGCATCGGGCGGCATGCTGCCGGCGAGCCTGGCCGATCTGCCGCTGGACTTCGACGTGCTGGCGCACCACGGTTGCTTCATCGGCTCGGCCGCGGTGATCGTGCTTTCCACGCAGGACCGCGCCCTGGACGCGGCGCGCAACGTGGCCCACTTCTTCGCGAGCGAGTCCTGCGGCAAGTGCACGCCCTGCCGCGCCGGCACCGCCAAGAGCGAGGTGCTGATGCGCGCGCCCCGGTGGAACCTGCCCGTGCTGCTGGACCTGGCCGACGTCATGAACGACGCCTCGATCTGCGGACTCGGTCAGGCCGCCCCGAACGCGCTGCGCAGCGTGCTCCGGCACTTCGCCAAGGAGCTGGAATCATGAGCGCGCTGGACGGCGTGCCGGGCGCGCTGGCGCGCCTCGAGGCCCGGCAGGCACTGGGCAGGCCCGCGCCGAACGCGGCCCCGGTGCGGTTCACGCTGGATGGCAACGAGATCACGGCGCTGCCGGGCGAGACCATCCTGCAGGCGGCCGCGCGCCACGACGTGCCCGTGCCGCACCTGTGCTATACGGAAGGTCTGCGCCCGGACGGAAACTGTCGCGCGTGCATGGTGGAGATCGCGGGCGAGCGCGTGCTCGCGCCCTCGTGCTGCCGCTACCCGACCAAGGGCATGCAGGTGAGCACGAAGAGCAAGCGGGCGCTCAAGGCGCAGAAGCTGGTGCTCGAGCTGCTGCTCACCGACTCGCCCGAGCCGGCGCCCGGCGTGGACTCGGAGCTGAACAGGTGGGCACGGCAGCTGGGCGTGAGCGCGTACCGCCTGCCCCGCCGCGCGCAGCCGGAGCCGGACCTCTCGCATCCGGCCATCGAGGTCCGGCTCGACGCCTGCATCCAGTGCACCCGCTGCGTGCGCGCCTGCCGCGAGGAGCAGGTGAACGACGTCATCGGCTACGCGCACCGCGGCTCCGAAGCAAAGATCGTCTTCGACCTCGACGATCCCATGGGGCTCTCCACCTGCGTGGCGTGCGGCGAGTGCGTGCAGGCGTGCCCCACGGGCGCGCTGCTGCCGGTGCTGACGCAGGCGCCGGGCGAGCGGCCGCGGCCCGAGCGGGTGGTCGAGTCGCTGTGCCCGTACTGCGGCGTCGGCTGCCAGACCACGATCCACGTGCGGGACGACCGGGTGCACGCGATCGAGGGGCGGGATGGCCCGTCCAACCTGGGCCGGCTGTGCGTCAAGGGCCGGTTCGGGTTCGACTACGTGCATCACCCGCAGCGCCTGCTGAAGCCGCTCATCCGGCGCGAGGGCGTGCCCAAGGACGCGATGCAGCTGGCCGACCCCGGCCGGCCACTGGACGTGTTCCGCGAGGCGAGCTGGGAGGAGGCGCTGGACGCGGCCGCGTGCGGGCTGCAGGCGCTGCACTCGTCGCATGGCCCCGGTGCGCTGGCGGGCTTCGGAAGCGCGAAGGGGAGCAACGAGGAAGCGTACCTGTTCCAGAAACTGATCCGCGTGGGCTTCGGCACCAACAACGTGGATCACTGCACCCGCCTCTGCCACGCGTCCTCGGTGGCGGCGCTCATGGAGAACGTCAGCTCGGGCGCGGTCTCGAACCAGGTGTCGGACGTGCAGTACGCGGACTGCTTCCTGGTGATCGGCGCGAACCCGACCGTGAACCATCCGGTCGCGGCCACGTTCATGAAGAACGCCATCGAGCGCGGTGCGAAGCTGATCCTGGCGGACCCGCGCCGCACCGAGCTGGCGCGCCACGCCACGCACGTGCTGCAGTTCCGGCCGGACACGGACGTGGCGCTGCTCAACGCGATGCTGCACACCATCATCGACGAGGGGCTGGCCAACCGGGACTTCATCCGCGACCGCACGCTGGGCTACGAGGCGCTGGCGGGCATGCTGCGCGCGTACAGCCCGGAAGCCATGCAGCACATCTGCGGCATCCCGGCCGCGGAGATCAGGGCTGCGGCGAGGCTGTACGCCACGTCGCCGCGGGCGATGATCTTCTGGGGCATGGGCGTCTCGCAGCACGTGCACGGCACCGACAATGCCCGCTGCCTGATCTCGCTGGCGCTGCTCACCGGGCAGATCGGGCGCCGGGGTACGGGACTGCACCCGCTGCGCGGGCAGAACAACGTGCAGGGCGCGTCGGACATGGGGCTGATCCCCATGTTCTATCCCGATTACCGCCCGGTCACCGATCCCGCCGCGCGCGCCTACTTCGGCGAGCTGTGGGGGCGCGCGGACCTCGACCCGGAGAAGGGGCTCACGGTGGTCGAGATCATGAACGCCGCGCTGAAGAAGCAGGTGCGGGGCATGTACATCATGGGCGAGAACCCCGCGATGTCGGACCCCGACGTGGCGCACGCGCGGGAGGCGCTGGCGGCGCTCGATTTCCTCGTCGTCCAGGACATCTTCCTGACGGAGACCGCCTCGCTCGCCGACGTCATCCTCCCCGCGTCCGCGTTCCCGGAGAAGACCGGGACGTTCACCAACACCGATCGCCGGGTACAGCTCGGGCGGGCGGCGTTGCCGCTGCCCGGCGAGGTGCGGCAGGACCTGTGGATCATCCAGGAGCTGGCGCGCCGCCTCGGCCTCGACTGGAGCCACCGCGAGAGCGCGGACGTGTGGCAGGAGATCCGGCGCGCGGTACCGAGCAGCGGCGGCATCACGTGGGAGCGGCTGGAGCGCGAGCACGCGGTCACGTATCCCTGCCGGAACGAGGGCGACCCCGGTGAGAGCGTGATCTTCACGCAGTCCTTCCCCACGCCCACGGGCCGGGCGCAGTTCACGCCCGCCGAGTTCCGGCGCGGGGATGAGCCGCCGGACGCCGAGTATCCGCTGGTGTTCATCACGGGCCGGATCCTGGAGCACTGGCACACGGGCGCCATGACCCGGCGCGCGGGCGTGCTGGATGCGCTGGAGCCGCTCCCCATGGTGAGCATGGCGCCGGCCGAACTGGCGAAGCTGGGACTCGCGCCGGGCGATGCGGTCACGGTGCGATCGCGGCGGGGCAGCGTCACCGCCCTGGTCCGGCGGGACCCGGCCGTGCCGGCGGGCTCGGTGTTCATGCCGTTCGCCTACGTGGAAGCCGCGGCGAACCTGCTGACCAATCCGAAGCTCGACCCGTTCGGCAAGATCCCGGAGTTCAAGTATTGCGCGGTGGGCGTGGAGCGAGCCGCGACCGCACCGGGGGTCGCCGGCTACGGCATTGCCGCGGAGGTGTGGGCGGGCGGCGAGGCCGAAGCGCGGGCGGAAGGCCCGGCCGCGAGCTGAGGCCGGGAGGAGCCGCGGCTTGGCACTCACCCACACGGCCGAGCTGGCGCTGCCGACCGCGGCGGCGCCCGGGCTGCGCGCGCGGCTCGGTGCGTACATCGAGCTGACCAAGCCCGGCATCGTCCGCATGGTGCTGATCACGGGCGGCGCCGGCTTCTTCATGGCGTCGCACGGCTTCCTCCGCTTCCGTCCGCTGCTCTGGACGCTCCTCGGGATGGGGCTGGCCGCGGCCGGCGCCTGCGCGCTCAACGAGGTGGTGGAGCGCGCGCGGGATGCGCGCATGCGCCGGACCGCCGGCCGCCCGCTCCCGGACGGCCGGCAGCGGGTCGGCGAGGCGCTGGCGTTCGCGGTGGCGCTCTCGGTCGCCGGCGGGGGCGTGCTGGCCGGGCGGGTCAATGCCACGTCCGCGCTGCTGGGCGCGCTCACGATCGTCAGCTACGTGGGGGCATACACCCCGCTCAAGCGCGTGCACTGGACGGCCACGCTGGTAGGGGCGGTGCCAGGGGCGCTGCCCATCCTGGCGGGCTGGGCCGCGGCGGGCGGGCGGCTGGACGGGCGGGGCCTCGCGCTCTTCGGCATCATGTTCGCCTGGCAGATGCCGCACTTCTTCGCGCTGGCCTGGCTGTACCGCGAGGACTATCGCCGGGGCGGGTTCCGCATGATCAGTGAGCGGGACGCCACCGGGCACCGGACCGCCCGGCAGATCGTGGTCTGGTCCCTCGCGCTGGTGGCCATCAGCACGCTGCCCAGCGTCACGGGCATGGCGGGCGTGCCCTACGCCGCCACCGCGCTGGTCCTGGGCCTGCTCTTCCTGCTGCAGGCCCTCGCGCTGCTGCGCGCCCCTACCGATGCGCGCGCGCTGCGGGTCTTCCTCAGCTCGGTCACCTACCTGCCGGTGCTGCTGCTGGCGATGGTGCTGGAGCAGCTGCTGGCCTGAGCGAGACGCGCGGCGCGACCGGACTCTGGCGGGATGCCCGGTGAAGGGGCTGCCACCGTCATCGCTGGGCGCGCGACTGGCCGACCCGGGACAGCGCGCGATTGGCGGGTTGGGGCCGCAACGCTTCGCGGTTGCCCCGAGCGCCGGGGGGGGCACCTCGGCCGGCCCGCGCGCGCGGCTACCGCGTCAGATCCAGCCGCCGGGTGACGTCGATGACCAGCTGCGTCGCGGCCACGAAGAAGCGCGGCATCAAGCGCCCGACATCGTCGGTGGGCTGGTGGTAGTCCGGGTGGTCCTCGACGCCGAAGTACAGGAAGGGGATGCCGGCCTGGAGGAACGGCCCCTGGTCCGACATCCAGGTCCAGTCCTCCTGTCCCGCGACGCAGCCGTCGTGGCCGTAGCGCAGTGTGATCGTCGCGGCGCGCGCGGCCTCCCGGACGTACTGCTTGAGCTGCGGGTACTGGCAGGTGCCGACCGCGAACAGCTCGTTGCTCGCGTTCCGGCCGACCATGTCCATGTTGATGTCGGCGACGATGTCGCCGAGCGGCACCGGCTTCTGCTCGACGAACGCCCGCGCGCCCCGCAGTCCCGCCTCCTCGCCATCCAGCACCGCGATGATGATGGAGTGCTGCGGGCGGTTGCCCGCGAACCAGTGGGCCAGTTCCAGCAGCGCCGCCGTGCCGGACGCGTTGTCGTCCGCGCCGTTGTAGACCTCGCCGTTGCGCACGCCCAGGTGATCGTAGTGCGCGGTTGCGACGATGTAGCGGTCCGGCCACTGCGAGCCGCGGATCACGCCCAGCACGTTCGCGGCCTGCACCCGGACTCCGGACCGGCTGAACTCGAAGGGCTGCTCGAAGCCGCTGCCCAGCGGGGTCACGCCCGCAGCCGCGAGCTCCTGGCTGATGAGGTTGCGCGCGAGCGCGGCGCCGGGCGTGCCGGTCGCGCGGCCCTGCATGGAGTCGTGCGCGAGCGCGCCGACCACGCGCATGAGGCGCGCGCTGTCCGCCTGCACGCGTGGCAGCGAGTCGGCGGCCGCGGTGATGGTCCCCGAGCACGCGGCCGGCAGCAGCGCGGCGAGGAGCACCGGGATGAGGAGGAGTAGACGTCGCATGGGCTCAGTACCCCGCGGCCGCGGCATCGGCATCGCGCAGGTCGGGCGCGCCCAGCCGGACGCGCGTGCCGGGCTCGATCATGATGGCCTGCACGCTGCCCTGCCGGCCGCGGATGGTGAGCTGGTGGCCCATGGCGCGGAGCGCGGCCGCGACCTCCGGCGTGACCCCGGCTTCCTCGATGCGCAGCGTGTCGGGCAGCCACTGGTGGTGGAAGCGCGGCGCGTTCACGGCCTGCTGGATGCCCATGCCCCCATCGATGATGTCGAGCACGGTGACCAGCACGGTGTTGATGATGGTGCGCCCGCCCGGGCTGCCCAGGACCGCGACCAGCTCACCATTCCGGGCCAGGATCGTGGGCGTCATGCTGGAGAGCATGCGCTGCTCCGGCCGGGCCAGGTTGGGCGACGTCCCGATCAGCCCGGTGGCCGTGGTGAGCCCCGGCTTGCCGTTGAAGTCACCCATCTCGTTGTTGAGCAGGAAGCCCGCCCCGGTCACCACGATCTTCGAGCCGAAGCCCGCCTCGAGCGTGTACGTGACGGACACGGCCATGCCCTCCGCGTCCACCACCGAGTAGTGCGTGGTGTGCTCGCTCTCGGCGGGGAGCGTCGCATCCGCCGGCGCCGATGCCGACGCGCGCTCCGGGTCGAGGCCCGCGCGCAGCGACGCCGCGTAGCTCTTGCTCGTGAGCCGCTCGACCGGGACCGGCGCGAAATCCGGGTCGGCCAGGTACCGCGCGCGATCCAGGAACGCGCGACGCATCGCTTCGGTCACGTGGTGCACGTACGGCGCGCTGTAGGCGCCCATGCCCTTCAGGTCGTAGCCCTCCAGGATGTTGAGCGCCTCGATCAGCGCCACCCCGCCGCTGCTGGGGGGCGGCATGCTGATGATCTCCCAGCCCCGATAGCTGCCGCGCACCGGGACCCGCTCCCGGGCCTGGTAGCGCGCCAGGTCCTGCTCCGTGATCAGCCCGCCGCCGCGGCGCATTTCGGCCGCGAGCAGGCGCGCGGTCTCGCCGCCGTAGAAGCCCTCCCGCCCCTGGTCGCGGATGCGCTCCAGGCTGCGCGCCAGATCGGGCTGCTGCCACGTCTCGCCCGCCCGATAGGGCCGTCCGCCCCGCGAGAAGGCCGCGACACTGGCCGGATAGGGCGCCATGTCGGACAGGATCCGCTCGAACGAGCGGGCCAGCGAGGGCGTGAGCGCGAAGCCCTCGGCCGCGAGCCGCACGGCCGGCTCCACCAGGGCGCGCCAGGAGAGCCTCCCGTACCGCTCGTGCGCGAGCGCGAAGCCGGCCACGGTGCCGGGCACGCCCACCGAGAGGTAGCTGTCGTGATGCCGCTTCGAGGAGTACTCGCCGGCGCCATCCAGGAACAGCTCGGGTCGGGCGGCCAGCGGCGCCTTCTCGCGGAAATCGAAGGTGGTGGCGCGGCCATCCGGCAGGCGCACCACCATGAAGCCGCCGCCCCCGATGTTGCCGGCCCAGGGATAGACCACCGCCAGGGCGAATCCGGTCGCGATCGCCGCATCGATGGCGTTGCCGCCCTGCTGCAGGATGTCACGGCCCACGCGGCTGGCCAGTTCCTGCGCCGACACCACCACGCCCTGTTCCGCCCGCACCGGATCGGTCGGGCGCACGGCCGCGGGCGCGCCACTGGCCGCAGCCGGGCCCGGGGGCGTCGGCGCCGGCGCCCGCCCGGCACAG
>VEPF01000356.1:9276-13938 GCA_012027055.1 Gemmatimonadota bacterium
CCGGAACAGCCCGGCAGCAACAGGCCCAGGACCAGCGCCGCGCTCAGGGCCCCGACGCACCACGCCTGCCTCGCTCGACGGTACGACCGTTTCATGGCAGTCCCTCCCGGCTGCAGACCACGTTCAGTCCTCCGCTTCTTCCCAGGCTTCCCGCCCTTCCCGGACCAGCCACGGCACCATGGCCAGTGCGGCCACGGGATCGGCCCACCACCAGCCCAGGGCGGCATGTGCCCCCAGGCCGAACAGGAGCGCGACCGAGAGCCAGGCGCAAGCCAGGGTCTCCTTGGCCTCGGCGCGCAGGGCGCGGCTCCCGAGCGCGGCGGCAGCCCGCAGCTTGGCCCAGGCGATGGCGGGCATGACCAGTGCGGACGCGACCGCGAGGGCGATCCCCAGCATGCTCTCCCCGGGGATGCGGCGCAGCCAGAGGTTGGCGCCGGCCTGCGCCAGGACGTAGCAGGCCAGCAGGAAGAAGGTCACGCCCACGAACCGTCTCACCCTGCTCTCGGTCCGTTCCAGCGCCTCCCCGGACCGGCCTCGCGACTGGGCGAGCAGCCGCACGAACACCATGGCGCCGGCAGCCAGCTCGATGACGCTGTCCAGGCCGAACCCGACCAGGGCGATGCTCGCGGCGGCCACGCCGGCGCCAATGGCGACCACGGCCTCGACCAGGTTCCAGGCGGCGGTCCCGCCCACCAGCCAGACGGCCCGCCGGAGCCAGTCGGTCGCCACCTGTTTGTGAGACGGTTCGCCCATGGCCCATTCGCTCCTGGTTGGGGAGGAAGCTGCCGCCGCGGACCCATGAACACCATGGGCGGGGCGTTCGTGCGCGCGCGCACACCAGCGCTCTCTTTACGCGCGGAGTCGCGCGCACAAACTTAGGGACGGGCAGCAATGCTCGGGCGTGCCCCGTGGGCGCGCCCATCACCCGAACCGGAGCTCAGTATGCGCAGGGTTCCTCTGGGGATCGCAATCGCCATCCTGCTGGTCGCCTGTGGCGGGAACAAGCAGGAGCAGACCACCGCAGGAGCGGACTCGGTCGGTATCGCGCTCGCGCAGTACGCTCCCGCACTGTTCGACTCCATCAGCTGGCCGGATGATTCGGCCGCGGTCAATCGCGGGTCGGTGGTGTGGACGTTCAGCTGCAAGCGCTGTCACGGCGAGACGGGGGCCGGCGACGGCCATTTCGTGCAGCAGGTGAAGGACGCGGATGGCAAGCTGGTGGCGGACACGCTCGCGCCACCGAGCATGCTCACGCCGGGCTGGACGTACGGCACGGACAAGGTGGCACTGCTCAAGTACATCTACACGGGCAGCGGCCAGCAGCCGATGCCACACTGGGGGATCTCGGGCCTGAAGCCACGCGACATCGACGCAGTCGCGGTCTACATCCAGAAGGTCGTGGTAGCGCCGAAGCCGGACTCAACGAAGGCCAGGTAGTTCAGCCGTTCATCGTGTGACCCGTGTCCGCCTCGGCGTCGCGCCAGGCGGACACGGCCCAGCCTGCATCCGGATCCGGGACCGCGACCTGGTGCACGCCGCCGGGGAACCGCTGCTGCAGCAGCAGGTATTGCCGCCAGAGGTTGTCGTCCGGGTGCCGCCACTCGTGCAGGTAGTAGACCGCCTGTACCCTCGCCTGCAGTAGCTCCTTCGCGCAGCCGAAGCACGGGCGCATGGTGGTGTACAGCGATGCGCCTTCCACCGGAGTGCCGAACCGGGACGCGCTGATGAGCGCGTTCTGCTCGGCGTGCACGCAGATGCACACGTCGTAGCCGGTGGCCGTACCGTACTTCTCGCGGTGGGCGCAGCGCTCGCAGCCGCCCTCATCGCAGTTGGGCATGTTCTGCGGCGTGCCGTTGTAGCCGGTCGAGATGATGCGGTCGTTGAGCACGAGCACGGCGCCCACGCGGTTACCGATGCAGTTGGCCCGCCGCCGCACGGCCATGGCAATGTGCATGTAGTAGTTCATGCGGTCGGGGCGAGGATACGACGGGCGATTCCGGGACTCGGGGGTTTCCTGCATCGAGCCGCTCCTCTCCAGAACGGGTACCGGCACGGCTGCCGCGCGCTCGGGCGCGCGCCGGCTATGGCTCCAGCAATTTACGCAGCCTGGCGAGCTTGGGCGCGATCACCACCTGGCAGTAGGCCTGCTCCGGGTGCCGCTCGTAGTAATCGCGATGATACGCCTCCGCCGGGTACCACTCGCCCGGCGGCAGGATCTCCGTGACGATCGGGTCGGGGAACACGCGCTCGGCCGTGAGCGCCGCGACCGTCTCCCGGGCGATCCGCTCCTGCTCCGGGTCCGCCGGGAAGATGGCCGAACGATACTGCGTGCCCACGTCGCCGCCCTGGCGGTTCAGGGTGGTGGGATCGTGGAGCGCGAAGAACAGGCCGAGCAGGTCGCGGTAGGAGACGACGTCGCCTGCGAACGTGATCCGTACGGCCTCCGCGTGCCCGGTCCGCCCGGTGCACACCTGCTCGTACGTGGGGTTCTCGGCCTGCCCGCCGGTATATCCGGACTCGACGCCGAGCACGCCGGGCACGCGCGTGAACGCGGCCTCCAGGCACCAGAAGCAGCCTCCGGCCAGGGTCGCGGTCTGCGCCGACATCAGGGCGGCCCCGGGCGGCCGGGAGCGGGGGACGACGCGGGCATGGTACGAGCTCCGGGTGGTGAGAACGGGACTGACGGCCCCGGCAATTTCGCCCGCCCGCGGGGTCGCCGCAACGCGCCGGGGACGCCACCTTACCTCCGTCCGCGTCGCAGGCAACGGAGGGTCATGGAGCAGTTCCTGGTAGCGGGACAGCAGGTGCGCGCGCTGCGCATCGCGGTGGACGAAGCGGAACCGCTGGAAGTGCTGCAGCTGGCGCATCCCGAGAGTGCGCTGGAGGCGGCGGTCCGCGGCGAGCGCGATCCGTACGCGGGCATTCTCTGGCCCACCTCGATCGCGCTGGCGCGCGCCATCGTGCCGGAGCTCACGACGGGGATGCGGGTGGAGGATGCGGGCGCCGGCACGGGCCTGCTCTCGCTTGCGGCCGCGCGGCGCGGGGCCAGCGTGCTGGCCCTGGACCACGACCCGGTGGTGCTGCAATTGCTCGCGGCGGCCGCGGCCCGGCAGGCGCTCCACGTCGAGACCCGGGTGTTCGACCTCACTGCCGCCCGGATCCTGCCCGCCTGCGACCTGATGGTCTTCAGCGACCTGCTCTACCAGCGGGATTTCGCCCTCGTCGTGGCCGGGCGGGCCGTGGAAGCCTTGCGCCAGGGCGCGCAGGTAATGGTCGGCGATCCCGGCCGCATCGGCCGGGACGCGTTCCAGGACGCGGTGGCCGCGCACGGCTTCAGGACGGAGTTCGTGCCGGTGCGGGTCCGGGTGCCGGAGGAAGAGCGGGACGAGCTGATCGGGATCGCCCGGCTCCGGCCCCATGCCGGCCGGGGCTAGGCCTGGAAGGATTCGCCCAGGCCCCTCAGCACACGCGCGGCCAGGGCGCGGTCGCTCTCCACCATGCGGTTGGCCCGGTCATAGAGGAAGTCGCGGAGCGCCGGGAAGCGCGCGGCCAGCTCGGCGGCGCCGGTCAGCGTGGTCTCGCCCCGGGCGATCTCCCGCAGCAGCCGCCACGGCTTCTCGAACTCGCTCGCCGGCGCGTCCACCTCGTAGGCCTGCAACACTACCCGGACGGCGAGCGTGAACGCGTCGTACGCGGTCCGGTCCAGCTCCCGCTCGTCACTCACCGCGTCGGTCCCGCGGGGAGCGCGGTCGTCTCCCGCCGGCCGGCGGTTCCGGGCCCGGCTTCCGGGTGCGGCCGGCTTCGGCCCCGGCTCCCACCGCGCCGCCCAGCGCCTCGATCTCGGCCGGGGTGAGCGTGCGGTGCGCGCCCGCCCCCAGGCGCCCCAGCTGCACCGGCCCGATGGCCACCCGCCGCAGCACCGTGATCTCGCGTCCCAGCCCCTCGAGCATCCGCCGGATGTGACGGTTGCGGCCCTCGCCGAGCACCAGCTCGAGCACCGATTCCGCCCCGTCCGACCGGACCCGCCGGGCCGCCCCGACCCTGAGCAGCTCGCCGCGCGATGTCACGCCCGCGCGCAGCGCGGCCAGCAGCTCGTCGGGCGCGTCGCCCCGGATGTGCACCTGGTAGACCCGCTGGATGTGGCCGGCCGGGTCGAGCACCCGCTGGGCCCAGCGGGTGTCGTTGGTGAAGAGCAGCAAGCCCTCGCTCTCCCGGTCGAGACGCCCGACCGCCACCAGGCGCGGGAGGTTCGCATCCGCGAGGCAGGAGAACACCGTGTCCCGGCCGCGCTCGTCCCGCTCGCTGGTGACGAGCCCGGCCGGCTTGTTGAGCGCGATGTAGCTGCGACGCTCCGCCCGCACCTGCGTGCCATCCACCTCGAACCGGGCGCGGCGCACGTCCACGCGCGCGAGCGGGTCCTGCACCACGCGCCCGTTCACCCGTACGCGGCCGGCCTCGACCAGGCCGCGCGCCTGGGTGCGGGACGCGAAGCCCAGCTTGGAGAGCGCCCGCTCCAGGCTGACCCGCTCATCCTTGTGCGGCCGATGGCGGCGCGGCCCGGTCGGGTCGTGCGGTTCGCTCACGGTTGCCCTCCGCGCTGCTTCATGGCTGCGGCCGCGGCGGCAGCCGCCCGCCGGCCGGGGGGCGGGGGGGAGTCAGGAG